>JBBRGM010000486.1:0-3852 GCA_038240725.1 Burkholderiales bacterium
ACCACGAAGAAGTCGCCCATCACCAGCGTGATGACGAAGATCGAGCCGAGCGCGATACCGGTCTTCGACAGCGGGATGATGATTTCCCAAATGATGCGCCAGCCGCTGCTGCCGCCGTCGAGCGCGGCTTCGACCACCGCGCGATCGATACGCGCCATCGAATTGAAAATTGGGACGATCATGAACAGCGTGAACAGATGCACGTACGCGATGATCACCGCGAAATCCGAGAACAGCAGAAATTCGAGCGGCTCGCTGGTCAGGCCGGTGCTCATCAGCGCCTGATTGAACAAACCATTGCGGCCGAGAAATGGAATCCAGGAAATCATGCGAATGATGTTCGAGGTCCAGAACGGCACCGTGCACACCAGGAACAACGCCATCTGCCAGAGCAGGCTGCGCACGTGGAACGCGAGGAAATACGACACGGTAAAGCCGATCAGCAAGGTAATCGCCCAGACGATCAGCGCGTACTCGAGCGTCTTCAGATACAGCGTGATCGTCACGCGCGAGGTGAACAGATCGACGTAGTTGCTGAACTGAAACGCGGGAATGCTGCTGATGCCGTCGAATTCGAAGAAGCTGACACCGACGATCATCAACAGCGGAATACCGAAAAACGCGACGAGCACGAGCAGCAGCGGCGCGACCTGCAAGTAGGACACTGCGGTCGGCGAGAGTTTGGCGCCGGGTTGTTCCGGCGGCGTACTGGTAGCGGACATTTGAAAATGTTCGATCGTATGCGCGCGAATAGCGTGCTTTATCTCGAGGACGCGCAGCGACGAGCATGCTGTTCGATGACAGGCGACAGCGCACACTGCTCGGTCGCCACGAATGCGGGCGAGGCCATCTTAGCTCCGCCCGCGCCTACATTACGCCGCGAGAAACTCGTTCCAGCGCTTGATCAGATACACGTTCTCCTTCATCAGCGTGTTCCAGCAGGCGACGTTGCCCATACGCGTCCAGAACGCGCCGCCATCGCGCACCGCGCCCGGCTTTTCCATCACGGCGCCGTACGGATCTTTGATTTCGGTTTTCGCCGGTTTGCCGTCGTACCAGTAACCCCATTCGTCTTCGGTCATGGTCTTCTTGACCGTTTCCAGAACCGAGCTGTAGTAACCCTGCTTGCCGATGAACGCGCCCTGCCAGCCGGACATGTACCAGTTGAGATACTCGTACGCCGCGTCCAATTTCGGTCCCTTCAGATGCGACATCAATCCAAGGCAGCTCGCCCACGCACGATAGCCTTCTTTCAGCGGCGCGTAATAGCACGGGATGCCGCGGGCACGCACGGCCGTCACCGCAGGCGACCACATCGATTGCACCACCGTTTCGCCGGACGCCATCAGATTCACCGACTCGTCGAACGTCTTCCAGAACGAACGGAACTGACCGTCCTTCTTCGCTTTCATCAGGATCTCGATCGTCTTGTCGATCTCGGCTTTGGTCATGTCGCCCTTGTCGCCGTACTTGATGTCGCCCCGCGCCTCGATTGCCATGGCCGCGTCCATGATGCCGATCGAGGGCACCGAGACGATGGCGGTCTTGCCTTTGAACTTCGGATCCAGAAGCTGCGCCCAGCTGTCGAGCTTCGCCACTTTGTCGGGGCGCATGCCAAGCGTATCGGCGTTGTACACCGTCGGGACACCGGTTGCCCACTTGGTCGGGCCTTTCGCGAAATCCTTATCGCCGGGCTTGTCTATGTACTGTACTTCATAGGGTAGACAGCCTTGCGTCGACACTTTTCGGCCGTCGGGATATTCGCCCTTGGTGAAGATCGGCACGACCTTGTCCCACCACTTGAAGCGCTTTTCCAGATCGATCGGCTGCAGCGTGCCTTTTTTGATCATGTAGTACTGGAAGAAATACTCGGTGTCCGCAATGTCGATGGTATTCGGCTGCGTCAGCAGGCGGCTCAGCAATGCATCGTGCGGCGCCGTCTGCATCTCAACTTTGAAGCCGAGGTCTTCGCTAGCCTTCTTGGCGATATCGATAATTGCCGAGTACGACCCGCCGACATGCACCAGCGTGATGTCCTTGATGTTTTGCGACCACACCAGCGGAAACCCGTCGATCGCCCCGGTAGTCGCTGCCGCGCCCGCGGTGACCGCGGCGGTTTTCAGAAACCGCCGGCGCCCCTGCGAAGTCTGCGACTTGGCTGGCTTTACGCTGCTCCTCCTTCCCTTCTTCACCATGATGCTCTCCTGTGTTGGCCCGGCAAGACGTCTCAAGTGGAAATCATTTTCTTCTCGATCCCCACGCCTGCAGCACGCGCGCGCTCGTACTCGAGGGGAATGGTGGCGGAATCCTGCAGCGCGATGCCGGTCGAATCGAACAACGTAATGTCGCGCGCGGACGTGCGACCCGGTTTTTTGCCGACGACGACTTCGCCGATCTCGCCGATGATGTCCGATTCTTTCAACGAGCCTTTCGACAGCGGCACGTTGATCTCGCCGTCGTTGCGGCACTGGCGAATGTCGTCGACGAAGATGCGCGAGCGACTGAGGATGGCGGCATCGAGCTCCTGATCGCCGCCTTTGTCGGCGCCGAGAGCGGCGATGTGCATGCCTTCGGTGATCCATTCGTCCTTCACGATCGGCGCGCGCGCCGGCGTGACAGTGACCAGTACATCGGCGCCGCGCACGGCTTGTTCGGCGTTGGTCGTGCCGACGAGTTTCAATCTTGGGAACAGCGGCTGCTGCTCGGACAGAAAATGATCGACGGTTTTCTGCGAGCGGCTCCAGATACGCACTTCTTCCCATGCGAACACTTCATTGCACGTCGCCAGCACGCCGGCCGCCATGTGACCGGCGCCGAGGATGGCGAGCACCTTTGAATCTTTGCGCGCAAGCCATTTTGCCGACACCGCGGCGGCCGACCCGGTGCGCATGACGGTGTGATGCGAGCCGTCGCAGATTGCAAGGGGAAAGCCGGTTTCCGGATGCGTGTAAATGAGGATCGAGAATACGGTCGGCAAATCGTGCTTCTCACGGTTTTGCTCACGAATAGAAACCCATTTGCACGCCGCCGCTTCCGGCTCTTCGATATAAGACGGCATCGCCTCCCACTCGCCGGGATATTTGTCGAGGACGATGTGGGCCTTCGGGTCCATGTAGAAACGACGCTCGCCGTGCATGCGGTACGCCTGCTCGACGCAACCGTTGTATTCCGCCGGCGTCAGCAGTCCCATCATCTCCGTGCGGCTCAAAATCAGCGTCTTGCGATTGCGCCAGCTTTCCATACCACCTCTCCGAATGACTCAGTCGCACGCGAACTTCGTTGTTGTCTTCCCGGCGGCCCGCGCGGTATGCGCGCGGCCCGTCGTTACTTACTTGCGCGGAGATCGGCCGTTTACTCCTTGCGCGGAGACCGCCCGTCTATTTCTTGCGAGGAGACCTCTTGGCGAAGTCGTTCGCGATCTCATCGAACGTGGTGAAGCGCACGCCCGGATGCCGAATGATGTGATTGAACAGGCGCTCGAGCAGCAGCAGCACTTGCGGGCGGCCCGACACGTCCGGGTGGATGGTCAGCGTGAACACCGCGTAGTCCATCTCGCGATAGACCCAGTCGAACTGATCGCGCCACATTTCTTCCAGATGCCGCGGATTGACGAACCCGTGCGAATTGGGCGCCTTCTTGATGAACATCATCGGCGGCAAGTCGTCGAGATACCAGCTGCCGGGGATTTCGATGAGGTCGGTTTCCTTGCCCCGCACGAGCGGCGTCATCCATTCGTGCGGCTTCTTGGAATAGTCGATCGGCGTCCATTTGTCGCCGACGCGCACGTAATACGGCTCGAAGTCCCGATGCATCAAGCTGTGGTCGTACTTGATGCCTTTCTTCAGCAGCAGC
>JBBRGM010000487.1:0-3846 GCA_038240725.1 Burkholderiales bacterium
AGCACCTGTCCCATCAAGACTAGCGCAACGATGACGGCAGCGGGCTCGAAGTAAAGCGGGACCATGCCGTTCATCTTGAAGGCGTCCGGTAGCCGCTCAGGAAAGAGTAAGGCCACGACACTGAAGAGATAAGCCGCTCCGGTACCGAGGCCGATGAGGCTGAACATGTTGAGATTCCAGATTCGAAACGACGCAAAAGCGCGCACGAAAAAAGGCCAACCGCCCCAGATCACCACGGGCGTTGCCAAGACCGCCTGCAGCCAGTTGAACGCACTGACGCTGAGCAGGTGATGCAGGTTAAGTCCAGGGATGAATTCGCTCATAGTGATCGCGAGCAATGGCAAGCTAAGCGCGACGCTTACCCAGAAGCGGCGCGTCATATCCTTGAGCTCGGACGTGTCCTCCTCACCGGTTGCGACAAGTGGCTCCAGCGTCATACCGCAGATGGGACAGTTCCCAGGGCCGCGCTGGCGGATCTGCGGATGCATCGGACAGGTGTAGATCACATCTTCATCGCGGGCTTTTGCGCGCGCGGCTGGAGCCGCCTGTGTAACGGTGTGCTGATGCAGATACGAATGAGGATCGGCGCTGAATTTATCACGGCATTTCTGGCTGCAGAAATAATAGATATCACCGCCATGCTTCGCCGAGTTTTCTGGATTTGCAGCGACCTTCATGCCGCACACCGGGTCGATGTAAGGCTTTTCGCCGGCTGGGGCAGAGGCGTTCATGAGGTTATTCATTGCGCTGTTCTCCTCGATTG
The DNA here is from genome assembly GCA_038240725.1 of Burkholderiales bacterium. Taxonomy (GTDB): domain Bacteria; phylum Pseudomonadota; class Gammaproteobacteria; order Burkholderiales; family SHXO01; genus SHXO01. The sequence goes on from JBBRGM010000487.1 coordinate 764, forward strand.
ATTCAGTATGACAACGCAACCATAATAAGGTCCGTACCCAACCCCAGAGTCAAGCTTTTTCCTCAATGAATTACAGCTCGCTCACCATCAGCCGTCTTGCGCGCGCCGCAGGGGTCGGCATCGAAACCATCCGCTACTATCAGCGCCGTAATTTGCTGCCGCTGCCCGAGCCGGAAGGTGGGGCCTTCCGCCACTATCCGCCGGTGCTCATCGATCGCATTCGTTTTATCAAGCGCGCCCAGGAGCTGGGTTTCTCGCTCGATGAGATTTCCACTTTGCTTAAATTCGAGGACGGGATGGATCGCCGCTCGATACGCTCGGTTGCAAGCAAGCACTTGGATCAGGTGCGCGCCAAAATCACATCTTTGCAGCGCATCGAACACTCGCTTTCGCATCTGATCGATGCTTGTGTCGCGAGCGGCCGCGCGGAGCGGTGCCCGATCATTGAGGCGTTAGCCAAACCAGAACAGCAAGTCTCCTAGCCCCGCCGATTGACGGATGTGCGGCAGTGAACGTTGCCCTGAGACGGCCCGCTGCGGTGAGCATCATGGCCGTGATTGGCTTTGAATGCCCACGCGAAAGCCAGATTTATGAGAAGCCACGATCGCGATCGCGATTACCAAGCCTGGCAACTTTGCCGCATCTCTACGAGGCATTCCTGTGCGAATTGAAAAGGCAATGATATTCGGAATAACACAGGTCTCGACTCCTGCGGACGACACGGAGTCAGCTCATGTTGACTCGCTTTTTTACGACAGTTACCCTGCTTCACCGAGACCAAAACATCGAGTTTAAATAACCGTTTTCAGGCGTCTCTGTCGATGAACGGCTGCCGTTCGCGACGGGTTTTACGAGAAATCACGATGCAATTCGCTCCAAAGCAGTCAGCATGTAGGAGCGCCCTCCATGGCGTCGTTGGCAACCATAAGCTCGGCAAAGGTATGCCCGGCGCCCGCTTATTGAACATCCGCGTCTGCATCCTGAATGGCGGCGTGCGCGGTTTCTATTTCGCAGTCTTCAACTTCCATCCTATTAATCGCTGGACTGAGCTCTGTAGGGTTCGTCCCCCGCCGTTGTCCTGAATCTTCAGTAATCCGAACCTGTTCCCAGACGTACTCAAAATGCACAGATTGCGCTTGAGAGCGCGAGTGTCTGCGCGCGGATTTGTCGATCCCCTAATACGAACTAAAAAATGAATGGTGAAGCATGAAACAATTATTGGCAGGAATTGCGGCGCTCGTGTTTCCGGCGCTCGCACTCGCACAGCAAATCGTTTATCCGGATCTTCAGGTCAAGGTACCGGTTACCGAATTCTCGATTGGACATCCGACCCCTTCCACACGCGAGCTGCGCTACTCGCACAGCACTGCTAATTTCGGCGCCGGGCCCCTGGATATTGTTCCCTCATACAATGCGAACAGCGGTGTGGCGCAGGGTTATCAGCGGTTATTCGGCTATAGCGGAACTACGCTGGTGTTCGTGAAGCAAGTACCTGTCGTGTTACCGATGGTGTTCGTGCCGCCCGACGACTACCGGTTTCCGCTCGCGCAGTTCGGACTGCATGCCGATGTGGGGGGCGCACTCGGGCCTTTGGTCGCACCGAGCCCCAAAGAGCTGTTCTGCATGACCGAGGGCGTGAAGATCGGAGGCGTGCCGAACACGCCGCCCACCCAGGTGCATAACGGAGGCTGTCGAAATCCGAAGACCATTCTCGGTATCTCGGTGGGCTGGGCGGATAACTACGACTACCTGGACCCGGGCCAGAACATCAACATCACGGGTCTGCGAGATGGCGTCTACTGGCTGCGTGCCGTTGCCGACCCCTATCATTATTTTCTGGAATCGAACATCACAAACAATGCGACTGATACGCAGATCCGGATTGCCGGAGACACCGTCACCGTCTTAAAGCAGGTTACTCCGAACTCAACGCCGCCGGCGGTCGTGGTGACGGCGCCGCTGGCCGGTGCAACCGTCAGCGGCTCAGTCGTATTAACCGCTAATATCACCGGCAGCGTGAAGACCGTGCAGTTCCTGCTTGATGGCAATGCGCTGCCGGGCACGCCGGTCGCAAGCGGATCCAGTTACAGCCTTCCCTGGAACACCGCAGGGCTCGACGGCGCGCATCTGCTGAGCGTACAGGCGACCGGGACCAACAGTTTCATCAATACGGGGGTCGGCGTTCCGGTAACGGTCTCGAATCCGCAGACCTGCCCCTGCACGATCTGGCCGGCCTCGGCGGCTCCCGTATCGATTGCGGATCTTGACCATAACCCGATCGAAGTCGGCGTGAAGTTCAGAAGCGATGTACCCGGCACGATCAGCGGGATCCGTTTCTATAAATCCGCCGACAACACCGGCCCGCACGTGGGCACGTTGTGGAGCCTTACCGGTGCGGTATTGGCGCGCGCGACCTTCACGGCAGAAACCGCGTCGGGCTGGCAGCAGGTGAATTTCTCTCCCGCCGTCGCGATCAGTGCGAACACGACCTATATCGTCTCGTACCACACCAATACCGGGCATTACGCAGGCGACAATAATTTCTTCACCACGAAAGGCGTCGATCGCGCACCTCTACACGCTCAAGCAGACGGCGCAGGGGGAACGGGACCCAATGGCGTCTATGCCTATAGCAGCGCCAGCCTATTCCCAGGCAACAGCTGGAAGTCCAGCAACTACTGGGTCGATGTCGTGTTCAATTCCGGCGTTATCCCGCCTGCCGATACGACACCGCCGGCGGTGACGTTATTGAACCCGGGCCTGGACCAGATGTTGTCAGGTGGCGTGGTGCTAACCGCGAGGGCGACCGACAATGTTGCGATTTCATCGGTGCAGTTTTCGCTGGACGGTACGCTGCTTCCGGGCACAGTCACGGCAAGCGCGCCGAACTACTATTCACTTAAGCTGGATACAACCCGGTTCAGCAATGCCCCGCACACGATCAGTGTCGTGGCGACGGACTCGAGCAATCTGTCGAGCACGGCTGACTCGGCAAGTGTGGAGGTTAATAATTCTCCGCCGCCGAAGAGCTGCTTTATTCTGGATGCGACGACCTTTGCGAGGGGATTTAACAGCGTAACGAC
>JBBRGM010000488.1:0-3844 GCA_038240725.1 Burkholderiales bacterium
CCGTCGTGCATCCATGCTGATGCGTCTCGCCCGCCGCGGATATCCGCCACCGCTCAAACGCCCAATGAATAAGATCGACGCTGCGTAATACTCAGAGACAGCCCCATCGCAACCGCCTGGGTACGGTTATGCACACCGAGCTTGCGCAATATTTTCTGCACGTGATTCTTCACGGTGGGCTGACTGATACCGAGGATCTGCGCGATCTCGCCGTTGCTCTTGCCCTTTTGCATCCACTCGAGCACCTCGATCTCGCGGTTAGAAAGCGGCGCGCTCGAACCTTCGTGACTTTTCTGCGCCTCGTTGTTGCAATTCACCCGCAGCCAGCTCGCATGCAGATAGGGAAGCAGCATGACTGCCATGCGTCCTTCGTGCATCGAAGGCGCGGTTTTCGATTTGAAGAACGCGAAGAACGCTGCGGGCCTCCCATCCAAACCGGGTACCCCGTGCGCGACCACGTTGTCGAGATCGAAGTTGCGCAACTGAAGACCGAATGCGGCGTACTCACCGCCGCAACCCGCGAAAGCTTCAGCGTCGCCCAGCAGCGGCACACCGCCGCTGCCGAGCCAGAGATCCACGGCTTGATGGATCAATCCCCCGTCGCCGCGGCACATCTCGGCGAATCGATCCGACGCAATCGGGAAGCTGGCCACCCAGTCGAATCGCAATCCGCTCATCGACGGAAACGGCAAACCGCACACAAGAACTTCGTGCGGTATCAGACCCTGAAGGACGCCTTGCACCCAAGAGAAAAACTCCGTGCGCTTATTGATCCTGACGGCCGTTTCCACATTTACGAGCAAGGCGTCCAATTCCATCCTGCTGCGCAGGTAGACTTCGTTTTCCATCTTGCCGTCATTAAGTAGGCGCGGTTCCGCTCACTTGCCGTGATGCGGCCAGCCGGTATTGGCTGTCGGTGCAGCTATGATGACTACATGACGTTGCGGCAAGATGTCTAGAATAGGTTCGAGTAGCGCGAACTATGAGCCGAAATGCTCAGGCTTTACTTCAAATTTATTACAGTCTAGGGCACACGCGCCTCGCGCAACGCCGCGATGCAATCGCACAAAACTAAATCGGCAACGCACTCGGCGGTCTCGATCGGAAACGGTCCAAGATTGCATTCGGGCGATCGCAAAGCGGCAGAACGACGGCGAAGCCGCAGAACGACGCCGGCCGGCTCGAGCGGCAATGCATGTTCGATACTATCTAGGAGGAGGCCCGTGAAAGCGTATCTGATCGATCCGTTCGAGCAGAGTGTTCGCCTGGTTGAGCACGACAACACATGGCAGGATATTTGTTACCAAACGCAGTGTCAGGTGCCGGCCGCGGTCAGTATCGACAGCGACGGTGAGCGCGTGTTCGTAGACAAGCAAGGTCTGCAACTATCGACCGAGGCACTACTGCAGACGCAACGCTTTTTTACGTTGAAGTGTCAGGCCGGCGTGAGATTGCTGCCGGGACGAGGTCTGCTGCTTGGTATGGAAGCGGTAGGCGGCGCCACGGATGCGAAAATCAAGCTCGATGAATTACGAGCATTAGTTGGTTGGCCCAAGCAGGAGAACGCGGTGCGATGGGCGTTATCGTTGATCACGCTTCTACAATCGGCGACGGATGCAACTGTCCACGCTGCGCCGCTTCCGGACAACCATAAGGCCGCCGATAGCGGCGGCCAGCCTGGTGATCACGCATGAACGCAGCAGCGTTCATCGTCGACCGATGTCGTCCCCCTGGTGCGTGATGGGGTAGCGTCGAGCAATCGCACACGAGTTCATCGCCCTGTAGCACACGCGTCGTATGCTGGGATCACTCGCTTCTCGCGATGACCCGACTCGACCAAGTCCGGCCATTGCGTCCCACCCACTTCAAGGCCATTCATGCTCGCCAATCGCACTTCTCCGGATCTCTGCCACGGCTACAACGCGCGCAGGCAATACTTGAGCGCGCACATCGTGTCCATCGCTGCGCGTTTTAGCTTTCGCGCTGCCGACCTCGCGCTGTCGTGGGATCATGCCGCCATCGGCGTTCGCTCGCGTGTGCACAAGGTTCGTATTGCACCGATCGATTCGACCCATTCGGTAACTGTCGACTTCAACGATGACGCGATGAACAACCTCGACGGATCAATGCACAGCGCACAAATCGAGGCCGCTATGTCTGAATTGTGGGAGCGCGCTGCGCGCGTGTCGCAGTCGCGATAAAACGCTATCGCGCCTCACGTCAAGACGAGCACGAGGCGCGACCACGACCAGTACGCTGCAATGGCGCCGATCGCGTAGAGCGCGGGCGTACGTGCGGCGGCGAATCCTCTGACGCGCGAGAACGCCCGCACGAGTCCATAAGCGCAAGCCACCGTTAGCAACTGACCGATCTCGACGCCGACGTTGAAGGTGAGTAACGCGATCGGAAGATGGTTTGCGGGTAACCCGATCTCCTTCAATGCGCCGGCAAAGCCGAGACCGTGCACCAGACCGAACAGGAAAGCGACCAGCGCCGGCCATCTGCGCGCCAAGGTTTCGCGATGGCGCAGCGCTTCTGCCGCGACCAGCACGATCGATAGTGCAATCGATGCCTCCACCGGAGCCGAGCGCAAGGTCAACCAGCCGAGTGCGCTGCTCGCCAGTGTGAGGCTGTGCGCCACCGTGAACGCCGTAATCGTACCGACCAGACGGCGATTGAAACCGACCAGGAACAGCAATCCGATAACGAATAGCAAGTGATCGACGCCGGTGAGAATGTGCTCGACGCCGAGCAGCGTGTAGGCGACAACGATTTCTTTCACGCCGCGGCGATCGTCGACTGCGCCGTAAAGATAGACGCTGGCTTGTGCGGGCGTGATCGTATAGACGCGCGCCTGGCCATCGAGCCAGGTGATACGTACCATCGCCGCCGAGTAGCGCTTGCCTACACCATCGACCACGAGCTTGCCGACCAGCCCCGTCGGCGGACAGCGCAACGATTGCTGCTCGGCGATCTCGACGCAGCCTTCCGGCCAGATCAGCTTCAGGTCCGCGGCGATCGGCCGGCTGGTGCCGCTCTGGCCCCAGGCCCAGATGAACTGTCCTTTGGAGACCTCGCGCATCTCGAGCTCCGCCATGCTCATCTCGTGTGCGATTGCATGCGCCGACCACAACGTTTGTGCGAACGCGAGCGCGACTAGCAGCCAGACGATTTTCTTGAGCGCGGTCACTGCGCAGCCTGCACCGCTTTCACGGTGTATTTCTTGCCGAGATCGCGGACCGCAAGCGTGCGCAGCGCCTGCATCTTCTGGTCTTTCCAATCCTGATACACCGCGGCACGCACTTCCTCGAATGCGATGGACGTCCCCGGCTTGATCCCTTCGAGCAGCACCACATGCACGCCGTCTTTACTGGGGAGCGCACGCCACGCGCCGATCTGCGATTGCTCCAGAGCCTCGGTGAAGCCGGCACCGAAGCTCGCCACGATGGTATTGCGCGGGCGACCTTTGTAGACGCGCAATCCGCTCTGCGCGTCGCTCTGTATGCCGGCATTCAAGGCGGCGACGAATTTCTTCACTGCTTCGTCCGACTTGTCGCCGATCAAAACCGCTTCGAGGAAATCGAGCCGCGCCGCCTGCTCGTAATTCGCTCGATGCTCCGCGTACCAATTGCGCAAACCCTGCTCGTCGATCGTCGGCAGCGTGAGATTCGATTGCATCACGTTCAGCGCTTTGAAGATCACGCGCTCGCGAATCGTCGGGTCGCCCCGATCGACGCCGAGCGCCAGGCCCTCGCGGTAGAGCACTTCGTTGTCGATCCAGCGCTCACGCAGGATCTTCATGTCGGCTGCACTCGCGTCGCGTCCCTGCGCATCGCGAAAGATG
>JBBRGM010000489.1:0-3826 GCA_038240725.1 Burkholderiales bacterium
CGATCCGTACGGCTGGACGACACTGCTGCCATCCTTCGCGGAGGCGATTACGCCGACGGCGATCGCCCGCTGAACGAACATTCGAAGGCGAACATGGATATCGACGCGTTCCTGCAATCCGTCCAGCAAGGCAAACGCCCCACTGAATTGCGCCCGCCGCTCACCGCGCTATGGCACGCAGCGCAAGGCGATTGGAAACGTGCGCACGAAATCGTGCAGGAAGAAAGCGACGTCGACAGCGCATGGGTGCATGCCTACTTGCATCGGCAGGAAGGCGATTTATCGAACGCCGGCTACTGGTATCGGCGCGCAGGCAAGTCCAAACACAGCGGCTCGCTCGACGACGAATTGCGCGCCATCGCCGCGGCGCTGCTGTAATTCGCGGTTTTCATCCCTGCGAGCCTCACGGCTCGCGCAGTAACGGCAACACGACCTCGCGATAAAACGCGGCGCTCTTCGCGCCCCATTGCTTGTAGCGCACGATTCCTTTGCGGTCGATCAGAAACGTCGTCGGCGTCGGATAGCGATGGCCAAACCCGTTGGCCTGCAACTCGTCGACCATGGCGCCGGGCAGACCGTAGAGCGTGAGCGCGCGTTGCACGCGATCGCGGTCGGATAATTCATCGACGCCGAGCGCGATGACCTCGAAGCCTTCTGCGTTATGGTTTTCGTAGAACGTCTCGAGGTTGCCGATCTCGTACGCGCAGAACTTGCAGTAGCTCGAATAGAAATTGATCAGCACGACTTTGCCGCGCATTTGAGCGAGATCGAGCGGTGCGCCGGAGAACAGCTTGCCTCGCAGCGGCGGCGCCGGCTGATCCAACTCAGGTACGGCGTGCGCCGCGGTCGCGACGAACAAGACCGCCGCAATCGCACCGTATCGAGCTTTCCACAGCATTACCTGCAGCATGCGAGACGCTGTACGCACCTCGCCCATCATTGCGCTACAAACCAAATGCGATTACTCCTCCACATGCACGCGGTGTTGCGACACCAGTTGCTGCTGCACCGGTGACGGCACCGCTTCGTAGTGCGACAACTCCATGCTGTATGAACCTTCGCCGCCGGTGATCGATTTCAGCCGCGACTGATAGCCGTTCAGCTCGGACAGCGGCACCTGGCCTTCGATGCTGATGAGCCCGGCGCCGGCCGCTTGTGTTCCGCTGACCTGTCCGCGCTTGGACGAGAGATCGCCGGTGATATCGCCGATGTTCTGCTCGGGGACGTTGATGTGGATGTTGACGATCGGCTCGAGCACGATCGGGCGCGCTTTGCCGATGGCGTCGAGAAACGCCTTGCGACCGGCCGCAACGAACGCGACTTCTTTGGAGTCGACCGGATGACTCTTGCCGTCGTATACGACGACTTTCACATCCTGCAGCGGATAACCCGCGATCGCGCCATGCTCGATGACTTGCAGGATGCCTTTTTCGACTGCCGGAATATATTGTCCGGGAATCGAGCCGCCTTTCACTTGATCGACGAACTGGAAGCCCGATCCGCGCGGCAGCGGTTCGATGCGCAGATAGACTTCGCCGAATTGTCCGGCGCCGCCGGTCTGCTTCTTGTGCCGGTTGTGACCGTCGGCTGACGAGGTGATCGTCTCGCGATACGCGATGCGCGGCGGATGCGTCTTCACGTCCAGCTTGTACTGGACCGCGATGCGCTCGAGCAGACAGCGGATCTGCAACTCGCCCAGTCCGCGCAGTACGGTTTCGTTGGTGGTGCTGACGCGATCGACGACCAGACACGGATCTTCGGCGGACAGCTTCTGTAGGATTTCCCACATGCGCTGCTCGTCGCCGCGTTTGCCGGCTTCGATTGCGATGCCGTAGATCGGCGCGGGAAATTCCAGCGGTGCGATGTGAATGTGATCTTCGTCGTGCGAGTCGTGCAGCACGCTGTCGAACACGATCTCGTCGATTTTGGCGATGGCGCCGATCTCGCCGGGGCCGCATGCGTCGATCGGGATGTGCTCTTTACCGCGCACCAGATAGAGTTGGCCGACTTTGAAGGGCTTGCGCGCATCGCCGATGAACAACTGGCTGTCGCGCTTCACCGTGCCTTGATGCACCTTGAACACGCCGAGCTTGCCGACGTAAGGATCGACGCTGACTTTGAACACATGCGCGATCACGTGTTTGCTCGGATCGAGCTCGGCATGAAACTCTTCGGCCTGCTCGCCTTCGCCGCGCAGAAAGGGGCGCGGGTTGCCCTCCAGCGGATTGGGCAGCAGCTTGACGAAGACGTCGAGCAACTCGCGCACACCGGCGCCGGTGCGAGCGGAGGTAAAACAGATCGGCACCAGATGTCCTTCGCGCAGTGCTTTCTCGAACGGCGCATGCAACTGTTCCGGTGCGACTTCCCCCTGCTCGAGGTAGAGCGCCATCAGATCTTCGTCGACTTCGACGACTTGATCGATGATCGCGCTGTGCGCTTCAGCCACGGAAGAAAAATCCGCATCGCCGGCCGGCTTGAAAAAGCAATCCGACACTTTGCTGCCGCCATCGGCGGGCAAATTGAGCGGCAGGCATTCGCTGCCGAACATCTCTTGAATGGTGCGAACGAGCCCAGGCAGATCGATATTTGCGGCGTCGATCTTGTTGATCACGATCACGCGGCAAAGCTGGCGCCGCTTTGCCCATTCCATCATGCGCGCAGTGGTGAGCTCGATGCCGTTCTGCGCATTGATCACGGTCACCACGGTATCGACCGCTTGCAGCGCACCGATCGATTGACCGAGAAAATCGGGATAGCCCGGCGTGTCGACCAGATGCAGGCGGGCGCCTTGAAAATCGAAACAGACCGGCGTGGAGTAGAGGGAATGCTGATGCTGCTTTTCCAGCGCGTCGAAATCGCACACCGTGGTGCCGCGCTCGATCGTGCCGGATGCGGTAATCGTACCGGCTCGATGCAGAAGGGTTTCGGTCAACAGCGTCTTGCCGCTTCCGGCATGTCCGACCAACGCCGCAGTTCGGATGGATTCGATTGCAATAGCAGCCATGGCTCCCCCTTATCGTTGCGATTGGAGTGCAGACTCACCGCCGCAGGAAATCTCGATCCGTACGGCGTCGAATTACCTTGATGCAGTATAGGAACCCAGGCGCGGGCGGACAAGCAGTATGCGCGCTTCACCGATGCGGCAGCGCGCAACAATTTGAGCATGTGTTGGTCACGGCAGGACGACGACGTCCTTGATGAAATCCAGTGTGTATGCCTTCTGATACGGCGTCGCACGCGGTGTCATCCCCGCGGACACCATGAAGTCGAACGTTTGCTTCCAGCGCGCATCGGTCATGGTGAGAATGCCGGCGGTCTTGGCATCGCCGCCGGTGACCAGCGCGTAGTCCTTCATCTTCTTCACGCCGTATGCCATCAGCTCTTCGGTCATTTCCGGATTGGCTTTTTTGATCAGCGCATTCCCGGGTGCCGGATTCTTCAGATAGCTTTTCCAGCCTTGCGCCGTCGCTTCGACGAATTTGCGCACCATCTCCGGTTTGTCCTTCACCGTTTTAGTTGTGGCGACGATCGTCTCGGCGTACGGCGGATAGCCGCTATCCGCAAGGAGGAATACGACCGGCGTGATGCCGGCCTTCTCGATCATATACGGCTCGGACGTGAGATAGCCTTGCTGGGCGACGTTCTTGTCCACCAGGAACTGCTGCACGCTGAATGCGTAGGGCCGCTTCTGCTAATCGGTAAATCCGTACTTGGCTTTCACCCACGGCCAGAACGTCGTTTCGCTGGCTTGTCCGATCAGCAGGGTCCTGGTTTTCAAATCCGGCAGTGCGGCGACGCCGGGGTGCGCAAGCATCACCACCGGATC
>JBBRGM010000490.1:0-3823 GCA_038240725.1 Burkholderiales bacterium
GAACCGGCCAATGATCTGCTCGCCGGCGAAGACGTCCCAAACGCGGTTCGGGACCCCTTTAATAGCGTCGTCACGTTGCTTCTGCTGCCGCGCATTGTCCAGGATATCCTCTTCCGGAATAGCTTCGATTAAGCCGACTCCGATTACCTGCGCCGCGATTCGAGGGCTGACCATGACCTGTGAATCAAGAGGGCCGTAGGCGAGCTCACGAAATTCATATATCGGTGTACGTAAGCTGTAGGTGTCTCCGTCAAGAAAGCGCTTCCTGGTTTGCCGGTAAGTTACCACCACCTTACCGTTGGCTCTCACGCCCTGCACGGTGGCATTGCGAAATTGATCACCGTAGGTTGGTTCGGGTTTCGGGCCGCCATGCTGCCCCTCGCCGGGCACCGACAAGCGCAATACCAGCGCAACGGGCTGGGACGAAGCGGCGCGACGCTCGAGCGGCGGAGACCCTCGTCCGCCTTGCTGGTGGCACGCACCGCAAGAGCGCGCATTGAACTGCGGCCCGAGTCCATCTCGCGCTGACGTCGATGATGGCGCGCTCACCCAGTTTCGTCGGAAAAACGAATTGCCTATGGCGAAACGCGTGCGTCCCGCCTCATCGAGATTCGCAGCAGGCATCGAAAACGCGTTGAAGCCGGTCGCGAACACCGTTGTATCGCCACCGGGTTTGCTCGCATCTGAGCTACCGGCAGCGTGTGCCAACAACGCCACCGAAAGCGCTGGCAGGACGGCAGACGCGCTCCACAGCCAGAGCCGTCTCACTTCTTTTTGCTTCCCGTGATCGTAAGTTTCGTTATACCTAGCGCTTCAGCGTCCAAGACTAAATCCTCGGTCTGCTTCTTTAGCGAGTCGATCACGGCCTGTATCCGCATTCGCCCCGGTGCGTCATCACTGCCGCGAATTTCTTGATCGAAAGGCGGTTGAATCGCGTTGGCCGCAATGTTTGTCGTCGCTATGTCCGTTGTGGTGTTGTCGGCCAACCGTTGGTCTCTCGCTGCGACCAGATCTCGCAGTGAAGGTCCTTGTAACGTCCCGCCCCCTAGCCGTCGGTAGCGGCCGAGCCAGACATTCTCGATGCCAAGTGCGTCAGCGATGATGTCGCGGTGCGTATTGTCAGAAAAGCAAGATTGCTCGTCCTCTTGATCCTGCGTCGCAAGCGGCACTTCGAGTCGCTCGCCCGCCAGCTCTCCGCGCGACAACGATCCGAGTCCGATCAACATGAGGCGTATGGCTTCATCCGGATTGGCGACGAAGCGCGCGCGATAGTTATTGCGACTTGGGCGCCACTCGTTGACTAACTGCGCCAAGTCGTCGACCAACAGGCCTGTGATCACTTTCAGGTATTGGCGCCGGCGCTTCGCGTTTCGAGCGCTGCCATCCACGAAGTCTTCGTACGAGCGATCGCCCGGGCCGGCGTCGTTGAAGTCTTGACCCCACAAAAGGAATTCGATTGCATGCCACCCGGCACAAATATTCTCCTCGCCTCCACGCTGGTTTAGCCCGGACAGATGCTTCTTTGTGATCGGTACCGACGGATCGTTGATGATGCCGGAACCAGGTTGGTCACGAACGCTATCGATGTATGCCTCGTCCACCGGCCAAGAATTGATCCGGCTTTCCGGGCCGTTATTCCCATCTATCGGACCTCCATAGAAACGAAACGCTTCAGTTTGCCCGTACCACTCTCGCGCAGCGATCCAAGCCTGCCTCGCGGCCGCATGCGTGGCGGGGCTAGGGCGCGCGAGGAATCTGTCGATGGCCCGTTGCATAGCCAAAGCGGCCAGCAACGAATCTGCATAGCTTGCTTGCACGATGTTCGCGTAGTGTCGTGCAACGCCCTGCGGACGAATCGTTTCCGCATGCGATGCTCGTGCAAAGAAGACGGACATTGCAAGAGCTGTCAATCCGATTAGCGCGACCAGGAACTCAGAACGTAGGCTGGGAAGTTTCAGCAATGATTGTTCAGTCCAGTAATTCAATCGCATTTTCGGAACACCAACTAATCCGCGCTCCGTCGTCCTCGACAGCTCGGGTAGTGTATGGAACATCTATTTGCGCTGTATTAATCCAGGATGGATGGCGAGGTCTGTCTGCGCACAAGTATCCGACGCACTTGACGGCCAGATACCAGCGCTTCGTGTTTACCGCGCCTTCTGATTGTATGTCGTACTTGCCCGCTGTCCACACGACTATCCTGACATTGCAAGTTACGATTTGAACGAAGCGAGCGCTAGGGAAATCGCGGAACGATCTTTCCAGCGGCGCCCGCGCCGCTTCATATCCTCGCCTATTCTCAGCGCAGGCACGCACACAATCCGATCTGGTGCCGCTGCCGTACAAAACCATGACGTTTATCGACCAGTCGAGAGGCAAACATTAGGTTGTTCTCCATACAAACCCGTTAGAGAGCAACCAATGAAACCGATCATTGCACTAGCGCTGTTCCTGAGCGTTCAGTCCGTATACTCGATGGGACTATTCCCTCACCACCGGTCCGACGGTTCCACAGCCTCAGGTGGCCATTCAGGCGGGGATGTCGTCGGGGTCGTTCCAGAACCCGAGACGTACGTATTGATGGCGGTTGGTATCGGAGCCGTCATCTACATAGCACGCAGAAGAAAGAAATAAGGTTCGCGTCGCAGGGTCGTTGCGCTCGACGTATGCGGCTTGTCGCGTGGGCGTGTTCGGACATCGTGCGTTCGGGACATCCAATCTGCGGTCCGGTTCGGTTTGCCTGTGCCGCTACAGCGTGCGTCAGTCAACCACAGCATCCGCGCAGATACGGTTACCGCCCCCATCGAGCTGGACAACAATGGAGTGACATTGATCGTGTATGTCGCGGCGTCGCGCTACTGTCCCCGGATACTAACTTCCATTAATGGTTGCATGGATTTCGGTGAACACGGAGACCAGTATCGAAACGCGGCGGATCGCGGGTTGCCGCGCATGTCCGTCAACGCTGCGGTTGGCACGTCGGCTGACCAGCTAACCGATGAAGCGATTCGTCTTCTGTTAAAGCTGGCGTGCAAGGTAAGCGTGCAGGAAATCGCGATCCAATTTCCACGCGTCCTAAATCGTGTTGCTGGTGTCTGGACTCGAGCGGCGGACGCGGCTGCTTGTTTCGAGGAATTGTTGTCGCGCACCCCTGGAATACACCCGGAGTTTCCCCAATCGGTAGTTGGCCAGCTTGTTAGCCTTCAATGCTTTCATGCGACGCAGATATTGTGCGGCGATATTAGGAAGTGGACGAAGTAGAGCGAGCCCACGATCTAATTTGGACCGCGCGAAAGAAGATGCATCGGCCCCGATTCTGGCAAAAACTCCGATGATCGCGAATATACCGGATCTTTGCGTAAACCTAATCCACAGGTTGCCCCCGCTGGACGGCGGTACGAAAGGTTCTGCGTAACCTTTTTGTCTTCAGCCCAAGTCCATCGTTATTCGCGAATCAGTCCGTAGACACCTATCACAGGCGTTCTGCTCAAGGTTTGTTCGAATGCTTGCTCTGAATTCTCGTACTTGCGTATGCCACACGCACTCGGTCTTCGCGTAACGCTGAACCGTGGAGAACATTGCCGTGACGTTGATGGCTTCGCCCTTTCGGTCACCGTAATGTGCACCTCCACCTGTGACATCCCTGCAAGTGATCAGGGCAAAACAGATAGATGAATTGTGGGCGATACCGAGGCCGGTATTAGATCAATGAGGCCAACGGCTCGGCAGGGGTGATTCGTGTGCGACCCCGACATTTATCAGCCGGTCGGAGAATCGCCGACGGCGACGCAATCTCAAAGGCTTGGATTCGCTTTGAATCCGC
>JBBRGM010000491.1:0-3818 GCA_038240725.1 Burkholderiales bacterium
CGGGAGAAGTGATCGGCGAACCACTCACTGGGCATGAGGGTTACGTCAGCAGTGTGGCCTTCAGCCCGGATGGCACTCGCGTCCTGAGCGGAAGCTGGGACAAAACGCTGCGCCTATGGGACGCGAAGGCGAGAGCAGTGATCGGCGAACCACTCACTGGGCATGAGAGTTACGTCACCAGTGTGGCCTTCAGCCCGGATGGCAAGCGCATCGTGAGCGGCAGCGGCGACAAGACGCTGCGCCTGTGGGACGCGCACACGGGAAAGGCGATCGGCGCACCATTCACCGGGCATGCCGGCGGGGTCCAAAGTGTGGCGTTCAGCGCGGATGGCACGCGCATCGTGAGCGGCAGCCAGGACAACACGCTGCGGCTGTGGGATGCGCAAACGGGAAAGGCGATCGGCACACCGCTCACCGGACATGACAACGGCGTCTGGAGTGTGGCCTTCAGCCCGGATGGCACGCGCATCGTAAGCGCCAGTTGGGACAATACCTTGCGGCTGTGGGACGCGCATACAGGAACGGCGATCGGCACGCCGCTCATCGGGCATGACGGTAACGTCTACAGTGTGGCATTCAGCCCGGACGGTAAGCGTATCGTGAGCGGTAGCAACGACACGACTCTGCGGGTGTGGGACGCGCAACTGCTTCAATCAGCGCCAGCGTTGTTGGCATTACTCTGCAAGAACTTGCATCGGAATCTCACCCGCGACGAATGGAACCTTTATGTCCCGGTCGGTGAACGCTATCGCAAGGTATGCGATCACCTGCCTTAAGAGAACGAAAAGAAGTAAGGCGGCGGTGTATTACCGAAGAGATTGGTAAGTGTCCCCTGATGCAGAGACCGTACGTAGAAGTGGATAACAGCGCCGTCTCAGGAAGCAGCTTGGCAACGCCATCCAAACGACCCAGGGCCCGGTTGGCTCGTTCCAGCAACGTTAGAGTCGGCTCATCGAAAAGTAACGGCGGAGTTGCCGGTAAGGCGCCGCAAGAAAGCTTGGGCCGACGTGCCGGCTACCAATGTTTCCACGTAAGTACCGGTGTGCCGTTTCAGTTTGGCCAGCCTGCTCAACTTTAGTATCCTTTAATAACGTTTTTCCTTATTAGAGGATAAGCCGTTTCCCTTTAATAAGGAGGGCGGCGCTTGGGGAAGTTCCATGCTGGCGCCAGCGCCTGCATTCTACTCAGCATTCAAATAATCCCCTCCCGCTCCAACTCTTTCACATCCTCCGCTGACATCCCAAGCCATTCCTGCAGCACACGCGCCGTATGCTCCCCCAATGACGGCGCCGCCGAGCTGATCGCGACCGGGCTTTCGGACAATCGCACCGCGACGCCTTGCATCGGTATCGCACCGGCCTTCGCGTGATTGACATCGACCACCAGGCCGCGATGCTTGACCTGCTCGTTGTCGACGATATCGGCGATCGTCGCGACCTTCGCGCACGGCAGATGCGCGCGCGTCAGCTTATCGATCACCTCCGTCGAGTCGTGCGACGCCACCCACGCTGCGACGATGGCTTCGATCGCGTCGACGTTTTTCATGCGCCCTTCTCCATCGGCGAAACGCGAGTCGGCGACGAGATGTTCCTGCTGCATCGCCTGCGCAAGGCGCGTGAAATGCTCGTCGCTGCCGCCGAGCACATGCACCCACACACCATCCTTCGCTTGAAACGTTTGCGCCGGCGCGGCGTAGCGATCGCGGTTGCCGTGTCGCGTCAGCTCTCTGCCGAGCAGCTTGAATTCCGGAATCGCGGTCATCAGCAACGATAGCGCGCTTTCCATCAGACTCGCTTCGACGAGCTGGCCGCGGCCAGTCGTGTGGCGGCGCTCGACCGCTGCGAGAATGCCGATCGTCGCGTACAGCGCGCTCGTGTAATCGACGACGTAGGTGCCGGCCATCGTCGGCGGCCCGTCCGGTTGACCGGTGATATTCATCAGTCCGCTCATCGCTTGGCCGATGACGTCGAAGCAGGGACGCTCCGCCAGCGGACCTTCGCGACCGAAGCCGGAAATGCGCGCCATGATCAGACGCGGATTGATGGCACTCAGCGTCTCCCAACTGCAGCCCATTTTTTCCATCACGCCGGGGCGAAAATTCTCGATGAGAATATCGGCGTCGACCACCAGCTGGCGGAGCAGTGCCTGCGCGCGCGGATGACGAAAGTTGAGCGTCATCCCGCGCTTGCTGCGATTGAACACCATGTAATAAAGGCTCTCGCCGTTGATCTTCGGCGGCATGTTGCGCGCTTCTTCGCCCACGCGCGGACGCTCGACTTTGACGACGTCCGCGCCGAGATCGCCCAGCATCAATGCACAGTAAGGTCCCGCAATGAAGCGGCTCAGATCGAGCACCTTCAGTCCTGCCAACGCGCCTGCCACAACCGACCTCCCATTTTATTCAGCACTGCCATCGAGCCAGCGCGGTTCGATGATGAAGCAACGCCGTTCGATGATGAAGCAGTGCCGATCGATGATGAAAATCAAAAATGCGATTCGTGCTAATACTAGCAAACCATACGATCGCGAAAGCAGCAACGCTGAACGCGACAAGACCAGTTCGCCGCGGCTCGACGTTCGAGTTGCGTGCGTGACGCGGGAATACTTCCCATACGCCGGCGGGCCGACCAGCCCGATCCGCAGCTCTTGTCGCATC
Source organism: Burkholderiales bacterium (assembly GCA_038240725.1). Classification (GTDB taxonomy): domain Bacteria; phylum Pseudomonadota; class Gammaproteobacteria; order Burkholderiales; family SHXO01; genus SHXO01. The sequence goes on from JBBRGM010000491.1 coordinate 2,657, forward strand.
GCCAAGCCGCACCCAACACGACGCCGATCGGGAGGAGATCTACGCATGCCCAGTGCTGCCGCGCTGCTGGAAGCGCGCGCCATTTCGAAAGCCTTTCCCGGCGTACAGGCGCTGCGCAGCGTCTCGTTCGACCTGCGCGCTGGCGAGGCTCACGCGCTGATCGGCGAGAACGGCGCGGGCAAATCTACGTTGGTCAAGGTTCTCAGCGGCATCTATCAGCCCGACGCGGGTTCGATTGCGCTCGACGGCGCAACTGTCCAGATCAAATCGCCCAGCCAGGCACTGCAGCTCGGCATCAGCGTCGTGCATCAAGAGCCCAAGCTCGCTGAGCCGCTGAGCATCGCCGAGAATATTTTCATGGGACGCCTGCCGGGCAGGCGGGGTCTGGTCTCCAAAGCCGAGCTGCATGCGCAGACACGGGCCGCGCTCGCGAGAGTCGAGCTGCCGCTAGACCCGAGCACACCGGTCGCGTCGCTCAGCATCGCGCAGCGGCAACTGATTCAGCTCGCGAAAGCGATCGCGTTCAAGGCGCGCATCGTCATCCTGGATGAGCCCACCGCCAGCCTGCCGCCGGTAGAGATCGAGGTGTTGTTTCGCATCATCCGCGATCTGCGTGCGGCCGGCGTCGCATTCATCTACATCTCGCATCATCTCGAAGAAGTGTTTCAGATCGCTGAGCGCGTCACCGTGCTCAAGGACGGTCAGCTCGTCGCGACGATCGCCGCTGCAGAGACCGACAAAGATCAGCTCATCCGAATGATGATCGGCCGCGACCTCGGCAATCGCTTTCCCGCACGCACAAGAACGGTGGGAGCAGTCGCGCTGCAAGTCGAGCATCTCAATGCGAACAAAGTCCGTGACGTGAGCTTTCAATTGCGCCAAGGTGAAGTGCTCGGAATCGCAGGCCTGGTCGGCGCCGGTCGCACCGAGCTCGCGCGTGCGTTGATCGGCACCAACCCGGTTACCAGCGGCACCATCCGGGTCAAAGGCCAGCCGGTGGCGGCGAATAATCCTGCGCAAGCCATCGGTCACGGGCTCGCCTATCTCGCGGAGGATCGCCGCGACGGTTTGTTCTATCCGCTGTCCGTGCGCGAGAACATCGCCATCGCATCGCCGCACCAGTTTTCGCGCTTCGGCGTGATCTCGCAGCGGCAGCAGCGCG
>JBBRGM010000492.1:0-3818 GCA_038240725.1 Burkholderiales bacterium
ACCGAGAAACGCGGCGGCTTCAAAGTCTGGACGGTGCTGCTCGCGATCATCGCGTTCAGCTTGAGCTTGCTCGGAACCTTCCTGGTCCGCTCCGGCGTGCTGACATCCGTGCACGCGTTCGCGACCGATCCGACGCGTGGCGTTTTTATCCTCGCATTCCTTGCGCTGGTGATCGGCTCATCGCTCGCATTGTTCGCTTGGCGCGCCCCGCGCGTGGGGTTGGGCGGCAGCTTCGCTCTGTTCTCGCGCGAGAGCGCTCTGCTCGCGAACAACGTGCTGCTGCTCGTCGCTGCCGCAGCGGTGCTGCTCGGTACGCTGTATCCATTGTTTCTCGACGCGCTCGGCATGGGCAAGCTGTCCGTCGGTCCGCCGTATTTCGAAGCGGTGTTCGTGCCGCTGATGGTGCCGGCTTTATTCCTCATGTCGATCGGTCCGCTCATGCGCTGGAAACAAGCGCGCGTGCCGGAGCTCGCCGTGCGTTTGAAATGGGCCGCAGCGGTAGCCATCGCAATTGCGATCCTGCTGCCGTTCACGCTCGGACGCTGGACGCCGATGTTGTCGCTCGGCATTTTGCTGGCGATCTGGGTGATGGGTGGTGGCCTCGTCAATCTGAAGCTGCGCGTGAGCCAGTTGCGCGCATCGACCGGCGCCGCGCTCGGCCCGACTTTGCGGCAACTGCCGCGCGGATACTGGGGCATGCTGCTCGCGCACTTCGGCGTCGGCGTATTCATCGTCGGCGTCACGCTCGTGCGCGGTTACGAAGTCGAGAAGGACGTGCGCATGAGCGTCGGCGACACGGTCGATGCAGGCGGCTATCAATTCCGCCTCGACAACTTGAACGCGATCAAGGGACCGAATTACGAAGCGACACGCGGTACGTTTTCCGTCACCAAAAACGGCAGCGCAGTTGCCGTCATGTTTCCCGAGAAACGTTTCTACAACGTGCAGCAGATGCCGATGACCGAGGCGGCGATCAACACCGGCGTGACACGCGATCTGTACGTTTCGCTCGGCGAGCCGCTGCCCGGCGGCGCCTGGGTCGTGCGCGTGTATCACAAGCCGTTCGTCGACTGGATCTGGGGCGGCGCTTTCCTGATGGCGATGGGCGGCGTGCTCGCGGTGACCGATCGCCGGTATCGGCTCGCACGACGTGAGGCGATGAGCGCTGCGATGGACGGGACGATCATTGCTGCGCAGACGGCGTGATGAAAAGCCTGCGTTTCATCTTGCCGCTGCTGGTATTCGTGGTGCTGCTCATTTTTTTGTGGGTCGGGTTGTCGCTCAATCCGCGCGAAGTACCCTCGCCGCTCATCGATAAACCGGCGCCGCCGTTTTCGCTCGCGCGGCTGGACGATCCCGCGAAAGCAGTCACCGATAAAGACCTCCGCGGCCAGGTCTGGCTGCTCAACGTGTGGGCGTCGTGGTGCGTGTCGTGTATGGAAGAGCATCCCGTGCTGCTCGAGTTCTCGCATGCGAACCTCGTGCCGATCTACGGCCTGAACTACAAAGACAAGCGCCCGGATGCGATCGCATGGCTCGGCAAAAACGGCAATCCGTACACCGTGTCTGTCTCGGATCCGGAAGGCGCAGTCGGCATCGACTACGGCGTCTACGGCGTCCCTGAAACCTATGTCATCGACAAGGCCGGCGTGATTCGCTACAAGCGCATCGGCCCGGTGACACCGCAGGTGCTGGAAACGCAGATCCTGCCGTTGATCAAGCGGCTGCAAACGTCGTGAGCGCTCGTCTGCTGATGCTCGCGCTGCTATTGCTCGGGCTGACCTGTGCGTATGCACGCGAGGCGCCGTCGGTTGCGTCCGATCCGGTACTGGAAGAGCGCGTGCAACGCTTGTCCGCCGAGCTGCGTTGTCTGGTCTGCCAGAATCAGTCGCTCGCCGATTCGCATGCGGATCTCGCGATCGATCTGCGCAATCAAGTTCGCGATCAGATGAAAGCGGGCAAGAGCGATGACGAGATCAAGAGCTGGCTCACACAGCGCTACGGCGATTTCGTGCTGTATCGCCCGCCGGTAAAAGCCAGCACCTGGCTGCTGTGGTGCGGACCGTTCGTACTGCTCGCATTGGCGACCATCGGCATGATCATGTACTTGCGCGCACGCCGCGCGAAGACGACGCCGCCATCGCTCAGCGCCGAAGATCACGCGCATGTCGACGCGCTGCTCGACGCCGGCGCGCCACCGAAAGACGCACCATGAGCACGTTCGTTGTGCTGGCCGTTTTGTTCGTTGCCGGGTCGCTCGCGTTTTTGCTGATACCGCTGCTGCGGACGCGCCGCGGCGGCGCGCCGAGTCCGCTCGCTGCCAACGTGTCGGTGTACCAGGATCAGTTCGCCGAGCTCGAGCGCGATCTGCGCAGCGGCATACTGAAGGACGATCAATACGCGCAGGCGCGCGCGGAGCTCGAGCGGCGATTGCTCGACGACGCGCAAGCCAATCCGGAAGCAGCAGACAAGAGCGCCGTCCGTTCCGGCCGCTGGACTGCGGTCGGTGTGGCGCTGGCCGTGCCCATCGCTGCGACGCTGCTCTATCTGCATCTGGGCAATCCCGGCGCGCTCAATGCGCCGAAGCACGCGACTATCGATCCGGCCAACGTCACGCAAGAGCAGTTTCAACAGATGACCGACAAGCTCGCCGTGAAAATGCAAAGCCGCCCGGACGATCCGATCGGCTGGACCATGCTCGGGCGCGCTTACAAAGCGCTGGACCGCAACAGCGAAGCCGCCGCTGCCTTCGAGCGCGCCGTCAAACTCAAGCCGGGCGATTCCGACCTCTTGGTCGATTATGCCGAGGCGTTGGCCTTGGCCGCCGACGGCAAGCTGGAGGGTGAGCCGACGCAGTTGCTCGAACGCGCGCTGAAACTATCGCCGGACAACGAGAAAGCGCTCGCGCTGGCGGGTACGGCAGCATTCTCGCGAAACGATTTCACCGGGGCAGCATGCTATTGGGAGCGGGTCGCGGCCAAGGTGCCGGCCGACTCTGAAATAGGCAAAGCGATCGCATCGGGGATTGCGGAGGCGAAAGCGCGCGCGTCGGGCAAGCGGCCCCCCGACACGGTGGCGAACGCCGGCGGCTCCACAGCGACTGGCAAGTCGACGCCGACTGAAACGACCATCGCGCCGACCGGCAAATCAGTCAGCGGAATAGTACGGCTCGCGCCGGCGCTCGCTGCGAAAGCCTCGCCCGACGATGTCGTGTATCTATTTGCGCGCGCCGTCGAAGGTCCGCGCATGCCCCTCGCGGTGATCAAGAAGCAGGTGAAAGATCTGCCGTTCAAGTTCACCCTGGATGACAGCATGGCGATGCAAGCCGGCATGGAGCTGTCTACGCAACCGCGCGTGATCGTTTCCGCACGCGTGTCCAAATCGGGCAGCGCTACGCCCGCTGCAGGCGATCTGGTGGGCGTTACGAATGCAGTCTCGCCGGGTGCGACCGGCGTGTCGGTGATCATCGATAATCAGGTGCCGTGATGCAGGCACTGCTGCGTGCCGCCTCCGCTGCATTCGGCTGCTTCATTCTGGTGATGTGCTGTGTCATGCGATCGGACGCGCAAACGCCGCCGGGGGAGTTTCGTCCGCTGCGCCCCGAGGTCGAGCAGTTCATCGGCTACATGGTGCGCACGCACGGATTCGATTCGCACGAACTGCACGAATTGTTTGCGAAGCTGAAACCGAATCAGAATGTGCTGCGCGCAATGGGTGCGCCTTCCACAGGTAAGCCCTGGTACGAATTCAAACCGCTGTTCGTCGACACCGGGCGCATCGTGAACGGCGTGAAATTCTGGAACGACAACGCAGAGCTG
>JBBRGM010000493.1:0-3804 GCA_038240725.1 Burkholderiales bacterium
TCCTGGAGAATTTCTTCCATACCCTGAAAAGCGCTCATTTGTTGCTGTTCCTTGGTCGAATCAGAATCCGAGGCTTTCCAACAACTCGTCTACTTGAGCTTGGTCGGTTACCACGTCGTTGCGGCCCTTCGAGTTGATCACCGGTCCGTTGAGCAGGCCCAGCGACTGCGCCGCTTCGCGTCGTTCAGGAGGCGCGTTTTGCAGAAGGAGCTGCAACAACTGCTGCTCCATGTCCTGTGCCATTTTGGTTACGCGCTGAATGACCTGACCGGTCAAATCCTGAAAGTCCTGCGCCATCATGATGTCCATCAGCTGCGCGTTGGTAGCTTCGGTTTTTGCCGGCACATCGGTGAGGAATGCGCGCGTGCGCTCGGCTAGCGCCTTGAACTGATCGCCGCTCAATTCGCGGCTGAATACTTTGTCCCAATCCTTGGCGAGTGCGGATGCGTTCGACCCCAGCGTGTCTTGAATCGGCTTGGCGGTCTCGATTGCGCTCAGTGCGCGCTGCGCTGCCTGCTCGGTCATCTTGGCGACATAACTCAACCGATCGCGAGCATCAGGCATCGATTCCGCAGCGTTCTGCAGCAGTCTGTCGTAGCCGAGCTCGCGCATCGTGTCGTGTAACTTGCGCGTCAGCTGTCCAAGCTGCGAGACCACGTCGCCGGACGTTGCTTCCTCGCCTGCGGCGGTTTCCGTTGCGGGGTCCAGATCGGTGCGCGTCGCCGCAGAAATGCTGTCGAAGAGCGCCTCTAAATCGTCCCCATCGCCCGCAATGGCGGCTTGCGAACTCGCGCTCATGTCGTAGCTCCTGTCTTTTGCAGGGTCTGAAAGATCTTGTTCAGCTTTTCGTCCAGCGTCGCCGCAGTGAACGGTTTGACGATGTATCCATTCGCGCCGGCCTGCGCCGCTTCGATGATGTTTTCTTTCTTCGCCTCGGCGGTCACCATCAATACGGGCAGGTGTTTCAACGCGGCATCTGCGCGGATCGCACGCAGCAGATCGATGCCGGTCATATTCGGCATATTCCAGTCCGATACGACAAAATCGAACGCGCCGGCGCGCAGCTTCTGCAGCGCGACGACGCCGTCTTCGGCTTCGTCCGCGTTCGCGAAGCCCAGCTCCTTGAGCAGGTTGCGCACGATGCGACGCATCGTGGAGAAATCATCGACTACGAGAAACTTCAGATCGGGATTAGACATGGCAGCCTCCAGGCGTGACATCGAGGCTTACGTAGGGCAAGGTCATCATATGGAAGGGCGGGTTAAGTTAGCTTTGAAGAAGAGGACGAAGCGTATCGGCCAACACCTGAGGATTGAATTTCGCGACGTAAGCATCGACGCCGACGCTCTTGCCCATCGCGCGGTTGGCTTCCGACGAAAGCGAGGAGTGCATCACCACCGGCACGCCATCGAAGCGTCGATCGCTTTTGACGTGGCGCGTGAGAACGTAGCCATCCATCTCCGGCATTTCGGCATCTACCAGAATGAGGCTCAGCAACTCGCGCAGCGGCTGCTGATCCTGGACTGCACGTTGCGCGATTCCCTGCAGACGGTCCCACGCTTCCTGCCCGTTGTTGGCCTGGTGATATTTGATGTGAAGGCGGTCGAGAACTTGCGCGATCTCTTTGCGAGCAACCAGCGAATCGTCCACGAAGAACACCATTCCGTCCGAGGCAGCCACCGGCTCGAGCTCGGGAATTGGAACTTCGCCAAATGCATTCGCGAGAATCTGCTCTACGTCCAGAATCGACACGAGATGACCACCTGGCAGCTCGGTTACCGCGGTAATCAAACTTTCGGACGAGGTCAAGATCGTCTCGGGCGAACGGACCTTCTCCCAGTCCACTCGCACGATGCGATCGACCGACTCAACCAGAAATCCCTGAGTCCTGCGACTGTATTCGGTAACCATCATTGCACCGCCGACGCTGTCGTTCGGATTCTCGATTCCGACGAATCGCGACAGGCTGATCACGGGAATTATGTTCCCTCTGAGCGAGATGACGCCTTCTACGCCCGCCGGCATAGTCGGTGTTTTCGTAATCGGCGGCGTCTTGGTGACTTCGCGCACCTTGAAAACGTTGATGCCGAAAGTCTCCCGCGTGCCGAGGCTGAACAGCAGAATCTCCATCTTGTTCGAGCCGACCAGTGTGGTACGGGCATCGACCGATTCCAGTACGTCTTCCTTTTCCTGCGCGATCACGACTTATGCCTCCACCGGCTTGTGGATTCGCGCGCGTACCCCTGCCAAGTGTCGGGTCAGCACCTCTGCTAGGCGTCGCGGCTCGAATTTCGATACGTACTCGTCGACGCCGACCGATAATCCGAGATGCTGATTCTGCATTCCAGACAGCGAAGAGTGCATGATCACAGGTATGTCCGACAGGCGCGGATCCGACTTGATGCGCTTAGTCAGAATAAAGCCATCCATCTCCGGCATCTCGACATCGGTCAACACGAGATGCACGTAGTCGGAAGCGCGTCGATGATTCGTCTCCGCCAGCGTTGCGATCTTATCGAGCTCCTGCCAGGCCTGGGTGCCGTTGATCGCGCTGATCTGGCGCACCTTCAATGCGTCCAGCGTGCGACCAATCTGTTTGCGTGCGACCGATGAGTCATCGGCGAAAAGAACTGTGTGCTCGCCGATCTCGATTGGCTTCACGTCGCGGAATACCAGTTCATCGTCCTGGCGGGTGGTTTCGAACAACACGCGCTCGACGTCCAGCATCATTACCAGGCGGCCATCCGACAGTTCGGTTACTGCGGTTACGAATCCACCGGTTGTCTTAACGAGCATGTCCGGGGGCACGCGCATGCTCGACCAGTCGATGCGCAGGATCGTATCCACGGCTTCGACCAAAAAGCCCTGCGTGTGTACGTTATATTCGGTGACGATCATGATCTCGGGCGGCGTTATGACATCGATGCCCGCGTACTTCACCAAGTCGACGACCGGGACGAGAATTCCGCGCAGGCTCACCATGCCCTCGACCGACGGCGGCATGTCGGGCGCTCGCGTGATCGCCGGCGTGCGCATTACTTCGCGCACTTTGAAAACGTTAATGCCGTAAGTTTCTCTGCGACCGCTGCTTCGCTCGGTGCCGAGCGAGAAAAGCAAGATCTCGAGCTTGTTGGTGCCAGCAAGCTTGGTTCTGCCGTCGATCTGGCGCAACAACTCAGACATGGAAAAATCCCTTGTGATATGGGTCCGCGCAGGCATACACGAACGCTTCAGATGCGAACGGTTTACGGCCATTTTTCGGGAAACATTAGCGGGCCGCGGCCAAGCCCGAGGCACGTTCGATGATCTCGTTCAGCTCGTTTTTGTGCCCGATCTGGAACGCCGCAGAGCTTTCGCGGATAATCGCGCAACTTCGCTTCCAGGCAATAGGTCTGGAGCGCTCGCAGCTTCACGAGTGACTGTTAATCAAACAATGGCTTACGCCGAACTCGAAGTAGCTCCGGATGCGACGCCCGCGAATGGCGAGGCGCCGCTGGCCCGCTTGTATGGGCAGCCGGTTATCGAATTTCCGCTAGACCTGTTTATCCCGCCGGACGCCCTGTGCATTATTCTGGAGGCGTTCGAAGGGCCGCTGGATCTTCTTCTGTATTTGATCCGACGCCATAATTTGGATGTGCTCGATATTCCGATGGCGCAACTCACGGCGCAGTACATGGGATATGTAGAAGTGATGCGCGCGAGTCAGCTTGAGCTCGCCGCCGAATATCTGCTGATGGCGGCACTGTTGATCGAGATCAAGTCGCGCATGTTGTTGCCCAAGCCCCGGCGGGAATCTGAAGAAGT
>JBBRGM010000494.1:0-3790 GCA_038240725.1 Burkholderiales bacterium
ATTTCGGAGACGCCATGCCCGGCCGCTGCAGTCATTTGAAGCTCGTGCAGACCGATACGCCGAACTCAAAAGGCTGCGAGGAGTGCTTGAAGATGGGCGACACCTGGGTACATCTGCGCCTGTGCCGCACCTGCGGACATGTCGGCTGCTGCGACGACTCGAAGAACAAACACGCGACCAAACATTTTCACGCGACCCAGCACCCGATCATCACCTCACTCGAGCCCGGCGAAGACTGGAGCTGGTGCTACGTCGATGAAATTGTTATGGAGCTGCGTTAAGCGCGCTCGCTTATCCGCATCGTTTCCGGGATACCCACGCCACGGCGTGAACAGTGGCTGCGCAGCATTTCAAACCCCGTAGCTGCCCAGCATTACAAACCAGAGGCCGGAGATGAAGAACGAGCTATTCGAAAAGCGCCGGGAACAAATGTTCCCCAAGCTCACGCCGGCGCAGATCGCACGGCTGCAGCCGCATGGAAAGCGCATCGATACGCAACCGGGCGATGTGCTGGCCGAGCCGGGCCAGCGTCATCGCAGCCTGATCGTTGTGCTGGCGGGGACGCTGGAAGTCGTGCTGCCCGGAATGCAGGGCGAGCAATTTCTCACCGCACTCGTCACCGGCGATTTCGCGGGCGAGATGAGCACCTTGCGCGGCGTCGCCGGGTTCTCGCGCATTCGCGTCCGCGATGCGGGTGCCGTGCTCACGATCGACGACGACAGCTTGCGCGGCGTCGTCCAGACCGACGCCGAGCTCAGCGAAATCATGATGCGCGCGTTCATTCTGCGCCGTATGGGATTGCTATCGGCACGGCAAAGCGAAGCGATGCTGCTCGGCTCGCGCCATTCGGCCGGCACGCTGTTGCTCGGCGAATTTCTCACGCGCAATTCATATCCGTACGTCAGCATCGACATCGACAGCGAGCCGGACGTGCAGGCGTTGCTCGATCGCTTTCAGGTAGCCATCGACGACATCCCGGTGTTCATCGGACCCGGCCAGCGTGTGCTCAAGAATCCGACGATTCATGAGGTCGCCGAGCTGCTGCAGATGAATCCAACGTCCGATGACGCGACGATTCACGACGTCGTCGTGGTGGGCGCCGGACCTGCGGGACTCGCAGCGGCGGTATATGCGGCTTCCGAAGGCCTGGACGTGCTGGTGGTCGAAGCGAGTGCGCCGGGCGGTCAAGCCGGCTCGAGTTCCAGAATCGAGAACTATCTCGGCTTTCCGACCGGGATCTCCGGCCAGGCACTCGCAGCGCGCGCGCTAATACAGGCGCAGAAATTCGGTGCATCGGTCAGCGTTGCGTGCAGCGCCAAGCGCTTGCATTGCGAGACCCGGCCGTATGCGCTCGATTTGTCGGACGGCGGTACCGTGCAGGCGCACACCATCATCATCGCAACGGGTGCGCAATACCGTTCGCTGGCGCTCGACAATCTGCCGCAATTCGCCGGTGCCGGCGTCTATTACGCCGCCACGCATCTCGAAGCAAGGCTGTGCGAAGGCGAGGAAATCGTCATCGTCGGCGGTGGCAATTCCGCGGGTCAGGCTGCGGTGTTTTTGGCGAGCACATGTCGGCACGTGCATGTGCTGGTGCGCGCGAACGGTCTCGCCGACAGCATGTCGCGCTATCTCATTCGTCGCATCGAAGAGAACCCCAACATCACGCTGCACTCACGTACGCAGATCACCGAGCTGGTCGGCACCGATCGGCTCGAGCAGATCCGCTGGCGCGATGAGACCAACGGCCGCCTGGAAACGCACGACATCGCGCATGTGTTTCTAATGACCGGCGCGCTGCCGAATACCGACTGGCTGCAGGGCTGCGTCGCGCTCGACGACAAGGAATTCGTGCGGACCGGGACCGAGTTGCGTCCCGAAGATCTGGCGTCTGCCGCCTGGTCGCTGCCGCGCGCCCCGTACTTGATGGAGACCAGCCTGCCGGGCGTATTCGCCGTGGGCGATGTGCGATCCGGCAGCGTCAAGCGCATCGCGTCGGGCGTCGGCGAAGGCTCGATCTCCGTGCAATTCGTGCATCGTGCTTTACGCGAGCTGTCGGTTTCGTCGGAGCAGAAAGTACCTGCTTTGATTTGACGAGCTAGGCGGGGCTAGTCACAGCGCGAACCTGCGTAGTACGGGACCGCCTCGGGCGCACTCGCGTCGATCGCGGGGCACGCATCTCACTACCGGACTATACGTCGACCATTCGATGTTTTTTCGTACGAGCTCGGCGGTCACAATGCCCGGCCAGTCGTTCGTTGACTGAGAATCCTCCCCAAATAACGTGGGCGTGCGGCCCTTCAATACTCAACTGTCGTCGATGGATGAACATATTTCGACGCGGCTTGACAGTCGCGTATCGAGCTAGATACTTTTCGTCTTGTCCAAACTAACTGTTGGACGTACGAACGCAATCGCCGATGTCCATTTCTCAAAATCAAGGAATTTTAAATGCGTCTTCTTCGTGGTCTTCTCGCTCGGCTTCAGCCGGATCGTGGATTTGTTCGTGCTCATCGCGACAGCATTCGCGGCAGCGCATCTCATCACGCAGAACAGATGATCAATTGCCACTACGGCTGATCGAGTTAAGTCCTCTTAACGCGGGTGCAGGCGCCTCGTCGGCGCCCGCGTTCTCTGGTCCAAACACGTATGTTTCATGTTGACTAGCGACGACGTTCGCACGTTACGCGATGTCGGCTATCTGCGAAAGCGTTCGATTATCGATCCGCATGAACTGAAACTGTTGCGCGACGTGTGCGACCTCTTGCTGGAAGAACCGTTGAACAGTCGCAGCGCTTTTGCGCAGGATTTCAAGCGGCCCGCGCTCGATCAGCCAATCGGACGAATCGAATATCTGTTCGAGAAGGATCCGATTTTTCTGGCGTTGGCGGCGCACCCCGCCATCTTGAACGCATTGCATCGCCTGTACGAAGCCGAGGCGGTCGTTACCTGGGAAGATCTGATGATCAAAGCCGCTCGCGTGGGGTTTCTCGTATATCACCACCAGGACAGTCTTTTTCAATGCCGACGCTCGTCGGTTTACCGCTTTGGCATCTATCTCGACCGTTCGCACGCGGCGCCTGTCCGGTTTATCCCTGGATCGCATCGATTAGGTGCCTTGTCCGCCGCACAGATTGCCGAGGTCGTAGCAGCGAGTGGCCATGAGGAGCAAGCTGTGGCAGCCGAGCCGGGCGATATCGTGGTCCATGACACGATGCTCATCCACAGTTCCGAGATTCATCGGGATGCCGTGGCGCGCCGGGTGATCTATTTCGAATATCGAACGCTGCAACAGCTTCGTTCCGACAGCCCTTGGGGGAGCGACTGGATCGCGCGCCGCCGTAAGCTCGTGCCGCTCGGAGTGTCGTTGCGAGCAGCAATCAGCACTCACCCGTTCGAGCCTCCGTCGCCCTCGCAGGTGTCTTCGACTGTCGCGGGTTGGCCTGCGTTCGTCCGACCCATCGGCCTTGACTGCAGTACATACCGGGTCGAGCACAATGAGACAGAAAACCTCGCGTGGCATGGACTTCCACTGCCGGAGAATCTAAGCGAGTCTCAGCCGGCGTCCTAACTGCCGCGACCTGCAACGCCATCGACGCCACGGTGGGAATCAAGACCGGGCCGCATCACCAGCATCGCTCAACGGTTCAGTGCGCGTGCGAGTGTCTCGCCAAACGCAGTAACTCAAGATACCGATCAGCAGTTCCATGTGATCGAAGTGGAACGTCTTGCAACGCTCCAAACGTTGGATGCAGCGGCGCGTGTCGATGCCGAGTGTTTCCAGGTGATC
>JBBRGM010000495.1:0-3777 GCA_038240725.1 Burkholderiales bacterium
ATGAGCCACCTCAGTGCACCGTTATGCAAGCTCTGCAATCGTCGCCACCATCCTCCCTCGCGTTTCGCTATTATCCGTAGCTGATCGCGCTCGCTGGTTTCGTCACCTCGCAGCACGCTATACACTGGACCGCCGCCGCCCGAGCTTCATGGGAGCGAGCGGCCAAACGGCTCTGCTCGAAGCTGCATGCGAGACGACACGCGACGCGAGCTCAAAAAACGTTCTGAACGGAGACGCAGCATGAAGAGGTATTCCGCCTTGCTTCGCACTTTGGTGATCGCCCTGGCGTTGAGCGCGAATCCCGCTTTCGCACAGCAGAAGGTACTGAAGTTCATCCCGCAGGCGGACTTGCGCATTCTCGATCCGATCGCGACCACCGCGTACATCACGCGCAATCACGGCTACATGGTGTACGACACATTGTTCGCGACCGACGCGAAGTTTCAAATCCAGCCGCAGATGGTGGACAAGTGGGAGCTGTCGAAAGACAAGCTGACCTACACGTTCACCTTGCGCGACGGATTGAAATTTCATGACGGCCAGCCGGTACGTTCAGCCGACTGCATCGCGTCGCTCACGCGCTGGAGCAAGCGCGACGGCCTCGGTCAAAAACTCGCGCAATCGGTGGACGCGTGGACCGCGGTCAATGACAAGACATTCAAGCTCAAGCTCAAGAAACCGTTCCCGCTCACGCTCGATGCGCTGGGCAAGATGTCGTCGAACGTGCCGTTCATCATGCCGGAACGTATCGCGAAGACGGATGCATTTCAAAACATCACCGAAGTCGTCGGCTCCGGACCATTCAAATTCGTGAAGGAAGAATGGGTACCGGGAAGTAAAGTCGTGTACGTGAAGAATGCCGACTACGTCCCGCGCAAGGAAGCGCCGTCGTGGTCCGCGGGCGGCAAGGTGGTGAAAGTCGATCGCGTCGAATGGATCTATATTCCGGATTCCGCCACGGCAGCGGCGGCACTGAATGCCGGCGAAGCAGACTGGTGGGAGCAACTGCCGCCCGATCTGATCCCGCTGTTGAGCAAGAACAAGAGCGTGCGCGTCGCCAACATCGATCCGCTCGGCTCGCTTACCATCATGCGCTTCAATTTCCTGCAGCCGCCGTTCAACAATCAGAAGCTGCGGCAGGCGCTGCTCTACGTGATCAATCAAAACGACTACGTGCTCGGCATTGCGGGCGATGCGAAAAACGGCCACGCCTGTTACTCGTTCTTCACCTGCGGCACGCCGCTGTCTTCCGAGGCGGGCGCCGAGCCGCTGAAGGGCAAGCGCGATTTCGACCGCGCGAAGAAGCTGGTGCAGGAATCCGGCTACAAGGGCGAGAAGATCGTGATCATTTCCGCTACCGATCAGCCGATCGTGCACTCGCAGTCGCTGCTCACCGCCGAGATGCTGCGCAAGCTCGGCATGAACGTCGATCTGCAGGCGAGCGACTGGGGCACGCTGATCACGCGCCGCACATCGAAAGAGCCTGTGGAAAAAGGCGGCTGGTCGATTTTCCACACCTGGCTGGTGGGCGCCGACATGCTCAATCCCGCCAATAATCCGATGGCGAATATCGGCGAGAAAGCGTGGTTCGGATGGCCGTCCGACGCCAAGCTGGAAGCGCTGCGCGAAGCGTGGTTCAACACCACCGATCTCGCTTCCAGCAAAAAGGCGGCAGAAGCGGTGCAAGTCGAAGCCTTCAGTTACGTGCCGTACATCACCACCGCGCAAGTCATCATCCCGACGGCCTATCGCACCAATCTTTCCGGGGTCATTCTCGCACCGGTGACTTTTCTGTGGAACGTTGAGAAGCAATAGCAAGCAGCTCGGACGCTGCGGCTAGCATGATTCTCTACATCGTCCGCCGCCTCGGCGCAACACTCATCGTCATGGCAGTGGTTGCACTGTTTGTGTTCTCGCTGCTGTTTCTCTCGCCCGGCGATCCTGCCGCGATCATTGCGGGCGACATTGCAACCGACGACGACATCCGGCAGATCCGCGCCAAGCTTGGACTGGACCAACCGTTTCTGGTGCAATTCGGCGGCTGGCTGTGGCGGCTGTTTCACGGCGATCTCGGCACGTCGATCTTCACCAATCTGCCGGTGACGACGCTGATCGGCCAGCGCGTGCAGCCGACCGTGTCGCTGACGTTGTGCACGCTCATCGTCGCAGTGCTCGTGGCGGTGCCGCTCGGCGTGATCGCCGCGGCGCGTGCGGGCACCTGGGCGGATCGGCTGGTGATGGGCTTCTCGGTGCTGGGGTTTTCCGTGCCGGTATTCGTCCTCGCGTACATGCTGATCATCGTCTTCTCGGTCGATCTCGAATGGCTGCCGGTGCAAGGCTATCGGCCGCTGAGCGAAGGCGTTTGGCCGTGGCTGTCGCATCTGATTTTGCCGAGCATCGCACTCGGTACCGTGTATATGGCGCTGATCGCGCGCATCACGCGCGCCGCGATGCTCGACGTGCTTTCGCAGGATTACATTCGCACCGCGAATGCGAAAGGCCTCGCGCCGCGCGCCGTGCTCACCGGCCATGCGCTGAAGAACGCCGGCGTGCCGATCATCACGGTCATCGGCATCGGCATCGCGCTGCTGATCAGCGGCGCGATCGTTACCGAAACGGTATTCGCAATCCCGGGCCTTGGACGGCTTACGGTCGATGCGATTCTGCGGCGCGACTATCCGATCATTCAAGGCGTGATCCTGCTGTTCTCCGGCGTCTACGTGCTGATCAATCTGCTCGTCGATCTGTCGTACCGGCTGTTCGATCCACGCATTCGCTACTGAGATGAACACCCTGGTTTTAAGACAGGCCAAATCCGCGTCGCCGACCTGGCGCTGGATCCGCGACGTCCTACGCCGGCATCCGACTGCGATCATCGGCGCCGCTGTGCTGCTGCTGATGATTTTGATTGCGTTGTTCGCGCCGTGGCTCGGCACGGTCGATCCACAGGAGCTGGCACCCGCACACCGTCTGAAGCCGCCGTCGGGCGAGCACTGGTTCGGCACCGACATGCTCGGCCGCGACGTGTACAGCCGGGTGATCTTCGGCGCACGCGTCTCGTTAACGGTAGGTATTGCAGTTGCCGCGTTGTCGATTTCCGTCGGGCTCGCAATTGGTCTCGTCACCGGCTTTATCCGCTGGCTCGATGCGGTGGTGATGCGCGTGATGGATGGCCTGATGTCGATTCCCTCGGTGCTGCTCGCGATCGCGCTGATGGCGCTGACGAAAGCGAGCATCGGCAACGTCATCGTTGCGATCACGCTCTCGGAAGTTCCGCGCGTCGTGCGGCTGGTGCGCAGTCTGGTGCTGAGCCTGCGTGAGCAGCCGTATGTCGAGGCCGCTGTTGCCGCCGGTACCAGTCTGCCGCTGATTCTGATTCGCCATATCTTGCCGAACACCGTCGCGCCGCTGCTCGTGCAGGGCACTTTCATCTGCGCCTCGGCGATGATCACGGAAGCGATTCTGTCTTTTATCGGGGCCGGCACGCCGCCGAACATTCCGAGCTGGGGCAACATCATGGCCGAGGCTCGTAATTTATTCCAAATCGCGGGCTACATGATTTTCTTCCCGGGGTTGTTCCTCTCGCTCACCGTGCTGTCGGTGAATTTGCTCGGCGACGGCATGCGCGACGCGCTCGATCCGCGCCTTGCGCGCCGGATGTGATGTGCCGGATCCGATGTGCCCGAATGTGATGATGGTGCTGAACCCTTCATGAACGATCCCGGCATGTCCGCACCGCTGCTCGATGTGCAGAATCTGACAACGCACTTCTTCACG
>JBBRGM010000496.1:0-3771 GCA_038240725.1 Burkholderiales bacterium
CGGCAGGATGCGATCGAGCGTCCTCTCCGCGGCGACCGTGACCTTACCGAACACGTCGAATGCAGTGTCGTCCGGCAGAATCGGCACGGCTTGCTGCGCGACGATATCGCCGGCGTCGGGACGCTCGACCATATAATGCAAGGTCGCGCCGGTTTGCTTCTCGCCGCGGATGACGGACCAGTTCACCGGTACACGGCCGCGATAGTGCGGCAGCAGGGAGCCGTGCATGTTGAGCGCACCGCACTTCGCGACGTCCAGCACCGCCGGCTTGAGCATGTGCCGATAGTAGAACGAAAACAGAAAATCCGGCGCCTGTTCGGCTAACCGCTGCACGAACGCAGGAGCGTTCGGATCCTCGACGGTGGCGACGGGAAGATCGTGCCGCCGCGCCAGCCGCTCGACGCTTTCGAACCAGATATTCTCGCGTGGGTTGTCGAGATGCGTGACCACCAGCTCGACCTCCACGCCGTGGCTCAATAGTACGGAGAGACAACGAACGCCGACGTTGTGATAGGCGAAAACGACCGCACGCATCAACGCGAGTGCGGCGTATGTACCGACGCGTGCACGACGGGTTCGCCTCTGGGCTTCATATCGAGGTACGCGTCGCTTTCGAGGATCGCCTGGATCAAATAGCGCGGCCGTTCGCGCACCTGTTGATAGATGCGGCCGACGTATTCGCCGAGCAGGCCGACGCCGAACAAGGCTATGCCGATCAGCATGAAGTTGAGCGCGAACAGGGTGAACAGGCCTTCGGCTTCCGGCCCGACCACGACGCGGCGCACGATCAAAAACATGAAGAACAAACCGGACAGCAATGCGATCACGAAGCCGAACAGAGAAAATACCTGCAGCGGCACCACCGAAAATCCAGTGACGAGATCGAAATTCAGGCGGATCAGCATGTAGAGCGAATACTTCGATTCGCCGACGGCACGCTCCTCGTGTGCGACTTCGATTTCCGTTGGATTCGCCGCATACGTATACGCCAGTGCAGGGATAAAGGTATTCACCTCGTGGCTGATTTTCACCGCATCGACGACGTCGCGGCCATACCCACGCAGCATGCAACCCTGATCGGTCATCTTGATTCGCGTGAGGCGCTCGCGCAGACGATTCATCGCGCGCGATGCATAGCGCCGGAACGCCGAATCCTGACGATCTCGGCGAATCGTGCCGACGTAATCGTGACCCTGGCGCATCGCGTCTAGCAGCGCGCCGATTTCTTCCGGTGGATTTTGCAGGTCGGCATCCAGCGTGATCACGCCCAGGCTGCCGCGCGCGTGTTCGAAGCCGGCCATGATGGCCATGTGCTGACCGAAATTGCCGTTGAACAGAATGACGCGGGTGACGTCGGGCCGTCGCTGAAACTGCTCGCGCAGGAGCGCCGCAGAACGGTCGCGGCTGCCGTCGTTGATGAACAGGATCTCGTACGAAATCGCGAGCGCATCGAGTGCCGGATAGAGCCGTGCGAACAGCGACGCGAGCCCCTCTTCTTCGTTATAGACCGGGATAATGATGGACAGATCCGGCGTGTGCATGCGGCTATTCTAGCCTCAATCTCTTGCGGTAAATATCCGGCTCCCCGACACACGCGAAACGCTTTGCTCGCGCTGGCCCATCATCGGTGCTCGACGCGGATGAGCTCCTGAACGGCGTCGCACACGCGATCGACATCGGCGAGCTGCATGGTGGGAAACAGCGGCAGCGTGACGATCTCGCGGCCGATTCTCTCGGCGTTGGGAAAGTCGCCGTCTTTATAGCCGAGCTTGCGGTAGAAGGAAAACAGGTGCATCGCCGGATAGTGCACGCCGATGCCGATCTCGCGTTCGTGCATCGCCTTGATGAATTGCGGCCGCGACAGTGCCGTGCGTTCGAACGGCAGCAGCGGCGCGAAGATGTGCCAGCTGTGGCCGTCATCGCCGCGTGCCGGCAGTATGCCGGGAAAGTCGGTCTCGAACCGTTCGAAGTAGCGCCCGGCGAGCTCACGCCGTTTCGCGTTGAACCCATCGAGCTGGCTCAGTTGTGCGATCCCGATGCGTGCGGAGACATCGCTCATGTTGTATTTGCCGCCGGCCATCACGACGTCGGCGTTGCCGTCGGCATCGCGCACGAGACCGTGAAAGCGCTGCAGCTCGACGGTTTTCAGCTCCGCTTGCGACGGCAGGCTAAGCGCGCCACCCTCAATCGTGGTCATGTTCTTGTTCGGATGAAAGCTGAACGAGACGATGTCGCCGAAGCTGCCGATGAGCTTGCCCTGCCAGCGCGTACCGATCGCGTGCGCCGCGTCTTCGATGACGCGCAGCTTGTGCTGATCGGCGATCGCGTAGATGCGCTGCATATCGATCGGCAGGCCGGCGAAATGCACCGGCATGATGGCGCGCGTTCGCTTGGTGATCGCCGCTTCGAGCCGATCGGGATCGAGATTGCGCGTGTCGAGCTGCACGTCGATGAACACCGGCCGCGCACCGACGCGCACGACGACGTTCGCGCTCGCGGCAAACGTCATTGCCGGAACGATGACTTCATCGCCGGGGCCGATGGGGCAAGCCTGCAATGCAACTTCGAGTGCGCCGGTTGCCGAGGTGAAGGTGCGCACGCTGCGCCCGCCGAGATACGTAGACAGCGCCTTCTCGAATTCGTGCACGCGAGGGCCGCTCGCGATCCAGCCGGAACGCAACGTGTCGGCGACCGCCGCGATGGTGTCTTCGTCGATTGTCGGTTTCGCGAAAGGAAGGTAGCTCATGACGGGCCTCGTGCAGCCGGGGCGCGCGCGGCGCGCCGTTAGATTAGTAACCGATGATCGCCGGACGCGTGCTGCGCGTTCGCGGTTATGCGGCAGCGTGTCCGACGCGGTCGCAATAGTTTGTGACCTCAAGATCGCGCGACGAGTACGACGCCGATAAGAATGACACCAATACCCAGCAGGCGTTGCATGCCGACCGCCTCGCCGAACAGAAAATACGCGGCGACGGCGTTAACCACGTAACCGATCGAGAGCATCGGATACGCGACGCTGACTTGCACACGCGACAGCGCCATGATCCAGACCACGACGCTGATCACATAGCAACTCAGGCCGGCCAGAATGTACGGTTGCGTTCCGAGCTTCCAGCCGATCGGCAGCAGATTCTCTGCGCTGAACTGAAACTGACCGACGCTGTTGGTGCCGGCCTTGAGCAAAAGCTGGGCGGCGGCGTTGAGCAGCACGCCGGACAAAATCAGAACGAAGCTCAGTGCGCTCATTCGTTATGCGATTGCTGGTGGTGATGCGGTCACGGGGTTTTGATGATGGAGCGCCGCGTATCCTGCGCAATGCGTGTCATCGGGAAGCCGGCAGCGGACAGTTGCTCGTACAAATCATTGCCGATCAACGCAAGCGCATAAGGCTGACCTCGCCAGATTTCCAGCCACTGCGCGACGGTGTCGATCCCAAGTTGCGGCTCGAGCTGCAGGCCGAAATCCAGCTCGTCGCGGAACTGTACCAGAGTGACGGTGCGATCGAGATAGAAGTCCAGCGTCTGGTCGTAGGTGCCGACGCTGTAGAACGGGATGCCGGGTTTCAAATACGGTTTCACCTGCTGTGCCATCGCGTAGCCGGACATCGACGGTGCGAGCGCGTTGTGTCCGGTGAGAATCATTTGTGCGCTGACCAACGCGGCCAATCCCGCTCCAATCACGGCGCGTTGAATGTGATCGCGTCGCGCGTTCCACATCGCGTAACCGGTACCGATCAGCGGGACCGATGCGGCGGCAGTCAGCCACGGCTTG
>JBBRGM010000497.1:0-3770 GCA_038240725.1 Burkholderiales bacterium
TCGAAGTAATGCATATCCTCGATGCGAAGCACACCGTCGTGCATCCCTACACCTCGCCCGCTCGCATCGTTCAAGGCCGGCTGAGTTATGCGCCGGCGGAAGGCGAGGCATAATCGCACCGGCAAACGCCACTTCGAACACAACGTCGAATCTTTGTCGCGGCGTTTTGCGAGATTCGAGAGTACTTACGGCGCATGTCGCCGCTTGGCGTGTACCAGCACCCGCAGGAAGAGTAAGAATGAAAACGAATCTTGTCAGCAGCATAGATGCCCTAACACGCTCGCGGCTGGTGACGATCGATTCCGATGCGCTGCTCGTGGACGCAGCGAAACTGCTCTCGGATACGCAGATCAGCCTGGTCGTCGTCTGCAATTCCGATGGGGCGATGGTGGGTGTCATTACGAAGACGAATATCGTCCAGCAGATCGGCCGTTGCGGAGAAAGCGCCCGCACGACCGCGGCCGCTGACGTGATGAGCCGCGATGTCACCTACTGCCGCCCGACCGACTGTCTGCCCGATGTCCTGACGATGATGGCGAAGTGCGGCTTCGTACACATCCCCGTCGTGGACGAGCATTCCAAACCATTGGGAGTCGTCAATGCGCGAGATGCGCTGCGAGCGCTGATGGCGGAAGAAAAGTACGAAGCGTCGCTGCTGCGGGATTACGTGATGGGTATCGGCTACCGGTGAAGATTTGCCGATGACAGACTCCGACCTGAGGCGGATCGTCGTCATCACCGGCGCGACCGGCAATCTCGGCCCGCTCGCTCGGCGAGGCGCTCGGTCGCGACTAGCGGATCGTCGGGCTCGACCGTAACGCAAAGGATGCCGACTTCCCGGTGTTCGAGGCCGACTTCACGTCCGACGCCGCAGTCGAGCTGGCATTGCGCAAGTTCCGCGACGCATTCGGCTCCCGCATCGCCAGCGTCTCATCCACCTTGTCGCTTATTTCGACTTTACCGGGGCGGACAACCCGCTCTACCGATCGGTCAATGTCAGCAATCATCCATCCATGGAGCGCGCTGATGCCGCAGCAGAACACGTCATCGCCAACCATACCGCAGGATGCGCATGAACGCGAACGTCTTGCCAATCTGCACCCTGCCGCGTGGCGCAATCCCAACCCGCAGGCTGCTATCAGCTGGTGCCAAGTTGGACCCGCTACGGTCGAAGCCCGGCGGATGCGCTGCGCCCACCCACGGCATACGCTCATTGCATGCTCGCCGTCTGAGAATATGCCTGCCAGAGTGATATGGCGCGCGCATACACATTGTCGACGGTAAAGCCGTATTCATGCAGCATGACGCTGCCGGGCGCGGATGCGCCGAAGCGATCCACCGCGAGCACGTCCCCGCGGTCGCCGACATAGCGATGCCAGCCCTGCGACACCCCCGCTTCGACCGCGAGTCTGGCGCTGACCGATGGCGGCAGCACCGCGTCCCGGTACTCACGCGGCTGGGCGTCGAATAGCTCCCAGCTCGGCAACGAAACCAGGCGCACCGCGATGTTTTGCGCCAGTAGTCTCTGTCTTGCCGCCACGATCAGCGCAACTTCCGATCCCGTGGCGATGAGGATCAAATCCGGTCTTGCGTTCGGCACGTCAGCCAGTATGTACGCGCCGCGCCGCAGCCCCTCGGCAGCGGCGAACTTCGTACGATCGAGGGTAGGCACGCCCTGCCGCGTCAGCACCAATGCTACAGGGTGGTCACGCGTTTCCAATGCCACGCGCCAGGCGGCGGCCGTCTCATTGGCATCTCCGGGGCGAATGACGACGAGCTTAGGAACCGAGCGCAGGCCAGCGAGCTGTTCGACAGGTTGATGCGTGGAGCCGTCCTCGCCCAACGCGATGCTATCGTGCGTGAACACATAGATTACCGGCAGTCCCATCAGCGCGGCGAGACGCATCGGCGGCCTCATGTAATCGGAGAAGATCAGGAACGTCGCGCCGAAAGGTACGGTGCCCCCGTGCACGGCGAGCCCATTCATGATCGCGCCCATGCCATGCTCGCGCACGCCGAAATGTAGATTGCGGCCGGCGTATGTCCAGCCGCCGCCTTCCGATCCCTGCTTGTCGGGTGCATCGATGTCCGATGGCTCGAAGTCGCCCAACCCCTTTAGCGCGGTGTGGGTCGAAGGATCGAGGTCGGCTGAGCCACCGATCAGCGCCGGCAGTCGTGGCGCAATGGCATTCATCACTTTGCCGGACGCGACGCGTGTGGCCATGCCGTTGGGATCAGCCGGAAAATCCGGAATGTCCGCATCCCAGCCGGCAGGCAATTCGCCGCGGAACGTCTGCTGCAACTCGCGCGCGAGGTCGGGAAACGCTTTGCTGTACGAAGAGAAGGCGGCATTCCACTTCGCCTCCGCCTGCGCGCCGCGCGCGAGCGCCTGCCGAAAATGTTCGCGAGCCGCATCGGGAACGTAGAACGGCGGCTGCGCCGGCCATCCCAGATTCTGCTTGGTCAGGCGCACCTCTTCTACACCCAGTGGCGAGCCGTGCGCCTCGAACGTGTCCTGCTTGTGCGGCGACCCGTAACCGAGATGCGTGCGCACCAGAATCAGCGAGGGACGCCTGATTTCATCGCGCGCCACGTGCAACGCCTGATCGATCGCGGCCAGGTCGTTGCCATCTTCGACCGACTGAGTATGCCAGCCGTAGGCTTCGAAGCGCCGCGCGCAATCCTCGGTGAATGTGATGTCGGTGCCCGCGGAAAGCGTGACGTGATTGTTGTCGTACAGATAGATCAGCTTGCCGAGTTGCAGATGGCCGGCCAGCGACGCGGCTTCTGAGGCGGCGACGCCTTCCATCAAGTCGCCGTCGCTGACGATGCCGTAGGTGTAATGATCGACGATCTCGAATCCGGGACGGTTGTAGCGCGCGGCCAGATGCGCTTGCGCCATCGCCATGCCTACGCCGTTGCCGAAGCCCTGTCCGAGCGGCCCGGTTGTGGTCTCCACGCCAGGCGTGAGGCCGCGCTCGGGGTGACCCGGCGTGAGGCTGCCCCATTGCCTGAACTGCTCGATCTCACCGAGCGAAAGCTCGTATCCAGTCAGATGGAGCAGGCTGTACAGCAGCATCGAGCCATGCCCCGCCGACAGTACGAAACGATCCCGGTCGATCCAATGCGGATTTGCGGGATAGTGTTTGAGATGACGCGTCCACAACACGTAGGCCATCGGCGCTGCGCCCAGCGGCAGCCCCGGATGGCCGCTGTTCGCCTTCTGTACGGCATCCACCGAAAGAAACCGCAGCGTGTTGATGCACACCTCATCCAGTGCAGCGGCCGACGTCGCGGGGAGAGGCCGTGGGTTCATCGCGAATGCTCCTGCGTGTTCTGGTTTTGGTGGGACCGCGGGTCCGGCATTTCGTTGCGACTGAACCACCGCTACCAGGTACTGGTCTATGTTGGTGTGATCCTGCGCGAACCACCCGCGCGACAGTCCATGGCGTTGCAGATCGCGCTTTCCGCTGGCACACGCGTCGGCGCGAGCATACCGGCGCATCGCGAAGCAATCTCGCTTCAAATTCCTGACGTGAGTCTTTCGCAATGCGATCACACGCTGCTCGCACACAGGTTGAATGGTCTTCGTATGTTGGCTTCGTAGACTTCACGGCGGCGCTTCACATCGCGCTAGGAGCCTGTCGGACTTACCCGATTGAACTGATGTGCTTGAGTGCAACGATGTGATGATGATCTTGTCATAAACGTGTCCCGCTTGATGATGCCGAGAGTGTAGCCATGAACTTCCGTCCGATAGATCGCGCCAC
>JBBRGM010000498.1:0-3764 GCA_038240725.1 Burkholderiales bacterium
AGGGAAAGATGCCGTAGTAGAGCAGACTCGCAGCGGCGCCCATGGTGAGCTCCCACCGTGCGCCTGATGCGACTTCGCATACATAGGCGATTGCCAGCGGCGGCATGCCGAACAAGATGATCGATGCGCGAAACGCCGGGCTCGACAGCTCTTTCGGTTTCCAGCGCAGCAGCAACGTGTACACGGCCCACAACATCATTGCGAGCAGCAGCACGCCGTCGCCCAGATTGAAACGAAACGATCCGAGCGACAGCAGATCGCCGTGCGCGACGATCGCGGCGATGCCGATCAGTGAGATGAAGACGCCGAGCGCCTGCCGGCGCGACAGCGGCTCGCGCCAGGCGAGCCAGCCGAACAGCATGATCCAAACCGGAATCGTCGAATTGAACAGCACCCCGCTCGTCGCCGTGGTATGACGCAGCGCTGCGTAGCACATCACGTTGAATACGCCGACGCCAATCAAGCCCAGCAGTGCCAGTATTTTCCAATCGCGCCGAATGACGTTCGCGTGACGCCGCAACTCCGGCGCAACCCAAGGCAGCAGTACCAGCGCGGCGATGCACCAGCGCCAGAACCCCATCGCCACCGGCGGGATCTCGTTGCGCATCGCGCGGGCGAGCACCATGTTGCCGGACCAGAACAACGACGTGAGCGTCAACAGCAGATACGGCGACGCCCACCAGCGCGCAGCCGGCGCGTCCACGCGCGCAGCGGGCTGGCTTCGCGCAGTCACAGTCGACGATTCAAGCATGAACGAAGTCGGTACGACGACGGCGCAAGGCGCGGTCAGTTCAGCCGCGAAGCGGTCTTGCGCAACTCGACCACGCCTTTGCGAATCAAGCCGGCGTCGTCGGCAGTCGGTGCGAGCTCGAGGTAGCGTTCGAAATCAGCGAGTGCCGCGCGAAAGCATTCGAGCCGCAAATAAACGATGCCGCGATCGCGCACCTCCGCGGCGGCGTCGGGCGCCAGCGCGACGATCATTTCCAGAATGGTCAGCATGCGATAGTCGTCTTGCCGTTGCACGTAGATCGCCTTCAAGTTGCCGAGCATGCGTGTGAGAATGTCTTTCGTAGTAGCGGCACGCAATGCGTAGGCGAGATCGGTCGGGGTAATGTCATCGCCTTGAATTGCGCGCAAGCGCTGCTGCAGGTCTGCAAAACTCAGCGACGCGCCGTGCGCGAACGGATCGAGCACGATGGTCTCTTCGCCCATTCGACACCGTACGAGAAAATGACCGGGAAACGGAACGCCGTCGATGGCAAGTCCAATGCGACGGCCGATTTCCATGTAGACGATAGACAACGTGATCGGAATGCCGACGCGGCGATCGAGCACCTGATCCAGGCAGCTGTTGCGCGGATCGTAATAGTCTTGCAGGCTTGGCCCGAAACCCTGCTGCTCGAACATAAAGCGGTTCAACGCACGCAGTCGATCGGCGTCATCGCTGGACTCGGGCAGCTGCTCTGCGAGCGACGCGGCAAGCGTGTCGAGCTCGGACAAGTATTTGGGAACATCCAGATGCTCATCGGCGTGGGCGGCGATGAGCAGCACGGCCTCGGCGAGATCGATCTCGTCTTCGGCCCGACCGACCGCATCCCGGAAACGCTTGGCGACAGCAGTCGGCTCGGTTAGCGCCATCCGGGATTAGCCGAGCGATTAGCTACTCTGTTTTTCTACCACCGGCGGCAAAAACAGCGCCGGGATCTCGCGCTTGTTCGAGCGTGAGCGTGCTGTGCTTTCACCGGGCGTGTTGAGCAGGCCGGAGGACGGCTGCGATTCGCTTGCTGCGCGCGGCGTAGGCACATAAGGCTGATCGAGCAGCGGGTCGCGCGCGCTGTTGTTGCGTGTACCGCCATCGCGCGGACGCGATTCGCGAGCGGGGCGATGGCTCGAGGACGCCGGCCGCGGCGGCGGCGGGGTGCGTACAGCTTCCGCCGGCGAGGGCATGATATCGATGCGAGCCTTCAGCAGCTTCTCGATGCTGGCCAGCGATTCCTCTTCGTCGCGGGCCACCAGCGAGATCGCCTCGCCCGGCTGGCCGGCGCGCCCGGTGCGGCCGATCCGATGAATGTAGTCTTCCGGGTTGTGCGGCAGCTCGTAGTTGATCACGTGCGGCAACTGCTCGACATCGAGGCCGCGGGCGGCGATATCGGTGGCGACGAGCACTTGCACTTTGCCTTCCTTGAAGTCGGCCAATGCCTGCGTGCGTTCCTGCTGCGACTTGTCGCTGTGCAGGGCAGAACACGCAAAACCATCGCGGATGAGCTCTCGCGCCAGCTTGTTCGCCGCGATTTTGGTCGCGGTAAACACCAGCACCTGCCGCATGTCGCGCTCGCGAATCAGGCGTTCGAGCGTTTCGCGCTTATTGCGCTCGTCGACGCGGAATGCGCAGTGCGTGACGAGATCCGTGACCGCATTGCTCGGCGCGACTTGAATGCGAACCGGAGCGGTCAGCAGCTGCGAGGCCAGACGTTTGATGTCTTCCGGAAACGTCGCCGAGAACATCAGGTTCTGCCGCTTGGCCGGCAGCAGCGCGATGATACGCTTGATGTCGGGCATGAAGCCCATGTCCAGCATGCGGTCGGCCTCATCGAGCACCAGGATTTCGACTTGGCCGAGATTCACCGTGCGCTGGTTGACGTGATCGAGCAGCCGGCCGGGTGTTGCAACCAGGATCTCGACCCCGGCGCGCAAATCGGCAATCTGCGGGTCGATGTTGATGCCGCCGTAGACGCACGCCGAGCGCAGCGGAATATGCTTGCCGTAGGTGCGCACGCTCTCGAACACCTGCGCAGCCAGCTCGCGCGTCGGCGTGATGATCAATGCGCGTACGGGATGCCTGGCGGGCGAAACGCTGGTGTTGGCGTGCTGCTTGAACAGTTGCAGCATCGGCAAGGTGAACGCCGCGGTCTTGCCGGTGCCGGTCTGGGCACCTGCCATGACGTCCTGACCGGCGAGAATCGATGGAATCGCCTGTTCCTGCACAGGGGTAGGCGAGGTGTAGCCTTCATCCGCGATGGCGCGGAGCAACTCGGCGCATAGGCCGAGCTCTTCAAATAACATACGTAGGGGACTCCGGTACCGGTCCCGCTAGCGGGGACACTGAACCGGCGGGAGCCGGAGGGACGTGTGCCTGAGCGAAGAGCGGTCGAAAGATTATCAATGGAAGACCTAATAGGAGCGGCGATGATACTCGCAAAAGCCGGGGGACGGAACCCGCAGGGAGATCGCGCTGCCCCATGGAAATTGCGGCCTCGGCAGCGGATTTCAAGGCCCGGGATCTGCCCGCGGTCGCATAGTCACCTGGGCCGTGGCAACCGCCTCCGCCGCGACGCCTGTCTGAAATCCGATTCAGGCTACCAATCGACAATGGTCCCATCGGATAACACCGCCTGGGACGCCGCCATGACCTCTTGCTGGAACGGGTGTTTTGCCGCCTCGGTTTCGTTCACCTCCGCGCCCAATCCCGGCCGCTGTGGGATCAGCCAGTGGCCGTCTTCGACACGAATCGGGCTGTCCACGACGTCGTTGTACCAGGGCACCACGCCGGACATCTCTTCCTGGATCACGAAATTCGGGGTGGCGATATCGAAATGCAGCGCTGCAACGCCGGCCAGCGGGCTGAGCGGGTTATGCGGCGCGATGCCGACGCCCGCCGTTTCCGCCATCGCCGCGATCTTGCGCGCCTCGGTGAAGCCACCGACGTGGCACAGGTCGGGCTGCGCGATATTGATCGCCCGCAGACGGAACAATTCGTCGAACTC
>JBBRGM010000499.1:0-3764 GCA_038240725.1 Burkholderiales bacterium
GCGTGCGGACGCGTGCGGAATACGTACTTGTAGCTGGCGTCCTCGAAGATGCGTGGCGTGCCGCAGTCGAACAGGACGGTGACTTTCTTCATCTCTTCGGCGACCGGGGCGATCGCCAGGCAGTCGCCGCTCGAGATGTAGCCGATGACGTAGTCGACGTCGCTGCGCTCCACCAGATTGCGATACTCGCTGACTTGCTTGGTAGCGCCGCCGGCTTCGTCGATGATCACCAGTTCCACCGGCTTGCCGCCGAAGCCCTTGGTGTTGTACGGCGCCGGCACTTTGCCGGCATTCAGCGATTCGACGATCGCTTCGGCAGCGAGTTTGGCCGGGACGCCGAACGGACCGGCTGCAGGACCGGACAGGAACGTTACGAATCCGATGCGAACGGTTTTGCGGTCTTCTGCCTGGACGCTGGAGGCGAGTGCGCCCAGCAAAAACAGAGCGAGGACACGCGCCAGCAAAAATGAGCGATGGCTCATGGCTCTCCTCCTGATGTGCGGCGTTATAAGAATTTTTTACAACGGCAATTCGATTCGTGCCGCTACCGGATCGGTACGGAATCTAGCAGGTTGGGGAGGGATTCTCAAGGCGTGAGCAGGCTGCGCAGACGAGATCGCTCGAACTTTTCATGCGCACAGGCAAACGCCAGGCACCAACCCGCGAAATGCTGTCTAACGAATCAGCAACCGCGGGCGCTTCATGCTCGCACTGTGCGTTCGCACATTCGCTAACCCAACATCAGGAGGTGATTTATGGATCGCGCAGCAACGGCAGTCTGGAAAGGCGGCTTCAAAGATGGCAAAGGCACGATATCCACGCAAAGCGGCGTACTCAAGGACACGCAGTATTCGTTCAGCAGCCGCTTCGAGCAGGGCATCGGCACCAATCCGGAAGAGCTGATCGGCGCGGCGCACGCGGGATGCTTCACGATGGCGCTGTCGCATCAGCTTACGGAAGCAGGGTTGAAACCGGATCAGCTCACGACGACCGCTAGCGTCACCGTAGAAAAGAAAGACGACGGCTTCAGCATCACCAAAGTGCACCTTTCGGTACGCGCCAAAGTGCCCGGCGCGAACAAGGAATCTTTCGATAAAGCAGCGAACGCGGCGAAGGTTGGCTGCCCTGTGTCGAAGGTATTGAACGCAACGATCACGATGGACGCAACCCTGGAAAGTTGAGACGGCGATTTGCGCGAGCGCAGCCGCGCGCGCAAATCTGCACACCTCACTTGCGGCTCAGCAGCCCGTCGATCATACGTTCGGCCTGCTGTAGATAACTGCCGCCGAACAAATTGAGATGATTGAGCACGTGATATAAGTTGTAGAGATCGCGCCGCTTCGCATAACCGCGATCGAGCGGCCATGCATCTTGATATGCGGCATAGAACGCCGGTGGAAATCCGCCGAATAGCTCCGTCATCGCGAGGTCGGCTTCGCGGTCGCCGTAATACACCGCTGGATCGAATAGCACCGGCTCGCCGTCGGCCATAACCGCCGCATTGCCGCCCCAGAGATCGCCGTGCAGGAGCGAAGGGGCCGGTCGGTAATTAGCAAAAAACGATGGCAAGCGATCGAGCAGCCGCCCGGCGCTGCGTTGAAGCGATTCGGTTTCCGCGCTGTGTCCGACGAGCTCGAGTTGAAAGCGCAGCCGGTGCTCGCGCCAGAATACGATCCAGTCGGATTCGTAGGTGTTGATCTGCGCCGTCGATCCAATCGTATTGTCGCGGATCCACCCGAACGAATTGTGACTGCAGCGATGCAGCGCGGCCAGCTGGGTGCCTAGACGCGATGCCGTTGCACTGTCCAGGCCGCCGGTCGAAAACGGGACGAAGCCCAACACCAGCCAGGCGAAGTCGGAAGTGCTTGACGTGCACACCGGCTGCGGGACGCGTATGCATTTGGTCGCCGCGAGCTGGGTGAGACCGGCCGCTTCGGCATCGAACATTCGCAATCGATCCGAGCGATTGAACTTGACGAAATATTCCTGCCGCGACGTGCGAAGACGAAAGCCCTCATTGATGCAGCCTCCACCGAGAGGCTCTGCGGATGCGATCGTGATCGACTCGCCGACAGCGCGCTCGATCGATGCACCGACAGCGGTCCATGGATGTTCTTTGATCATGCGTGTCTAGGGTTTGCGCAGTCGTGCGCGCCGCAATCGACGTGGGCGATCGTCGGTGCGCATTGGCTCGCATAGGATGCAGGCCGGGACTGGTGGGTTTCGATGACGAGTACCGCAACTCGCGCAATGAGCTCATGCTAAGTCGCACGTACGATTAGGTTAGGTCGCCGAGCTCGGCGCGTGCGCGTGTCAGCGCTGCACGCACCTGCTCGGGAGCGGTGCCGCCTAGATGATTGCGCGCCTTGAGCGAGCCTTCCAGGGTGAGAACATCGAAAGCGTCGCCTTCGATGTGTGTAGAAAACCGTTGCAATTCGACCAGCGACAAGTCGGATAGATCGACGCTTTTGTCGGAGGCGAATCGCACTGCTTTCGCAACCACTTCGTGCGCTTCGCGAAACGGCACGCCCTTCTTCACCAGATAATCCGCGAGATCGGTTGCGGTAGCGAAGCCTTCGGCTGCCGCGCGCCGCATCGCGTCCTTGTTGACGGACAATCCACCGATCATCCCGGCGAATACCCGCAAGGTGCTCACCACTGTGGCGACCGTGTCGAACAGCGGTTCTTTGTCTTCCTGATTGTCTTTGTTATAGGCGAGCGGCTGGCCTTTCATCAAAGTCAGCAGCGCAACCAGGTGGCCGTTGATGCGGCCGGTCTTGCCGCGCACCAGCTCGGGCACGTCGGGATTCTTTTTCTGCGGCATGATCGACGAGCCGGTGCAGTAGCGGTCAGCCAGCATGATGAAACCGAAGCGCGAGCTCATCCACAGAATGAGCTCCTCGGAGCAGCGCGATAAATGGATCATCAGCACCGCCGCACAGGATACGAATTCGATCGCGAAGTCGCGATCGGACACCGCGTCCAGCGAATTCGCGCAGATGCTATCGAAGCCGAGCTCGCGTGCGACCCACTCGCGATCGATCGGATAGCTCGTGCCCGCGAGCGCGGCTGCGCCAAGCGGCAGCTGATTGACCCGGCGGCGGCAATCGGCGAGCCGCGCGCGATCGCGCTTCAGCATTTCGTAATACGCCAGCAGGTGATGACCGAACGACACCGGCTGTGCGACCTGCAAGTGGGTAAAGCCCGGCATGATGGTGTCGGTATGCTGCTCGGCCAAATCGACCAGCTGCATTTGCAGCAACGCGATCAGCTTGTCGATGTCGTCGATCGCTGCACGCAGCCACAGCCGAATGTCGGTCGCGACCTGGTCGTTGCGCGAACGACCGGTGTGCAGCCGTTTGCCGGCATCGCCGATAAGATCGGTGAGTCGCTTCTCGATGTTGAGATGCACGTCTTCCAGATCGACCGACCAGGGAAACGTGCCGGCTTGCACCTCCGCGAGAATCGTCGCCATACCGCTTTCGATATCGGCCACATCGCCGGATGACAAAACGCCGACGCGCGCCAGCATGCGCGCGTGCGCGAGCGATCCGCGTATGTCGAACTCGGCAAGCTGCCAGTCGAAGCCGATCGAAGCGGTGTAGCGCTTGACCAGGTCATCGACCGGTTCGCTGAAGCGGCCCGACCACGTTGCGCCGGAGGAGTCGTCTCGCATCGAAATTTTTCTAAGCTGACGGCGTAATTGCAGCCGATGTTTATCGAAACCCGCGCCGCGCCTTGCGCCGCGTCGGCCAACTGGCACA
>JBBRGM010000500.1:0-3751 GCA_038240725.1 Burkholderiales bacterium
GCGGCGGATACCGATTCGCTGAAGATCGTCGGCACCGAATTCTCCGACCGCTTCAACATCACGGGCACCAATGTATCGGGCGCGGGACTCAACGTGGGCTACACGCCGACGCTCGAGATCCTCAAAGTCGATCTGGCGGAAGGCAACGACACCGCCATCGTCACCAGCACGGCAGCAGCACCGGCGACGACAGTTTCCGGTGGCACCGGCAACGACACGTTCATCGTCGGCAGCGGCCAGACGCAGACATCGCAGACGATTACCGGCACGCAAACATTGCCGGCCGGCTTCCAAGGCATCACCGCGTTGGCCGGCGCGTTGACGATAGAAGCGGATGGCGGCGCAGGTTCGCTCGGCGGCATTCCGAAGCCGGTGATGCTGCCGGGGGAAACCGACGGACTCGTTCCGCAGGGCAAGATTCTCTCGGCGCAGACGACCAAGCTCGGCACGGTGCTGATGACGATCGACACCAGTCAGATCGGCAACGCAGACGCGCAGTCGCTGACGGGCAGAACGCTCGACGTCGCGACCGGACCGGGCGCGGGTCACGTTTATCAGATCCTCGGTGCATCGGTCGGCCGCACGCCGCAGACCTTGGTGCTGTCGCTGCGCGAAGCATCGCAGCCGGATCCGACCTGGATCGCGCCGACCGGCGCGAGCACGTTCGCGATCACCGCGCATTCGAGCGCGTTCTTCGCGACCGCAGCGGGACAGGACACGCTGGTGCTGCCGGGGACGGCGACCACGCCGACGCCGGGACCATCGCTGTCGTTCGACAACGCGACCGGCTTGCTCGTGAAGCAAATGCCCCTCGACAGCAAGCCGAGCTCCGGCGCAGTGAAGTGGGACGGCACGGCAACCGAAGGCTGGAATCCATTCACGATCTACAACGCGAGCGCGGCCGACAAAGTGAAGCCGGGCATGCCCGAATTCCAACGCATTATTTCGGGCAAATGAGGTAGAGCATGCAAATCAATCCGAACGTAAAGCTCGCGCAAGACCCGAAGACGACAGCGCAGATCACCGAGTTGCGCCGCGCGGAAGCAACGCCGGGCGACTGGAAGCGATTTGCCGAAGCAGCGAGCCCGGCAGATTTCTGCCGGAGCTGGCTGGCCCTGCAATGCATTCACATCGGCGGCGTGACAGAAGCCGTGCTCGTGCTGGAAACGCCGGGCACCGAATCGTTCGCACCGGCGGCGTTCTGGCCGGAGGTGCATCCCGACCGCACGACGCTCGCGCCGGTGGTCGACCGCGCGATTCGCGAAGGCACCGGCGTCATTGTTCCGCAAGAAGGATCGGCGATCGACGGCCAGCAGCGCTATCACGTTGCCTATCCGGTCATGCTCGACGGACGTTTGCGCGCAGTGGTTGCAGTCAATCTCGAGCCGCGCAGCGAAGCGCAGCTCGAAACGGCGATGCGGCAGTTTCAGTGGGGCGCGGGCTGGCTCGAAGTGGTGTTCCGCCGCCGTCTCAACGATCCGACGGAATTGTCGCGGCAGCGCCTCGCGTTCGTCGTGCAGTTGCTGTCGGATTTTCTCGAGCATCCGAGCTTCGAAGATAGCGTCACCGCATGCGTGACCGAGCTCGCGACTTTTCTGGACTGCGATCGCGTCTCGCTGAGCGTGCAGGATAGCAAGCGCATGCGCGTGGTCGCGCTGTCGCATTCGGCGCACTTCGATCGCGATTCGAACCTTGCCCGCGCCATCGAAACGGCGATGGAAGAAGCGGTCGATCAGCGCGAAACCGTCGTGTATCCGCCGGTCGACCGCGACAGCATGGTCACCACGCACATGCACGCCGGACTCGCGCAGACGTTCGGCTCGTCCGCCATCGTCACTGTGCCGCTGCAGTCGCGCGGCCGCGTCATTGGTGCAATCACATTCGAGCGCGGCGGTGCACGCAACTTCGAGCAGCCGGCAGTCGATTTGGCGACCAGCGTCGCTGCGCTGCTCGGTCCGCTCGCAGATGTACGCCGCGCAAACGAAACGTCGCTGCTCACGCAGGTTGGACGCAGAGCGGCCGGCGCCTGGAGCAAAGTCGTCGGCCCCAACCATGGCGGGCTCAAGCTGGCATTGATCGTCGCGGCGGCACTCACCGTGTTCTTCAGCATCGCCACCGGCGAATATCGCGTGACCGCGCAGACCGCGATCGAAGGCTCGATCCAGCGCGTCGTCGTCGCGCCATTCAGCAGCTTCGTGAAAGAGATCGCCGTGCGGCCCGGCGACTTGGTGAAAGCCGGACAAGTGCTCGGGCGCCTCGACGATCGCGATCTGCAGCTCGAGCGCGTGAAAGCACTCGCGGTGCGCGAAGAGCGTTCCAACCAGCATCGCGAGGCGATGGCCATGGGCGACCGCGCGCAGATCCGCATCATGTCCGCGCAAACCCAGCAGATCGAAGCGCAGGTTGGTTTGCTCGACGAGCAGTTGTCGCGCACCGAGATCGTCGCGCCGTTCGACGGCGTGATCGTGAAGGGCGACCTCAGCCAGTCGCTAGGTGCGCCGCTGGAGCGTGGGCAAATGTTGTTCGAGATCGCGCCGCTGCAAAGCTATCGCGTGATTCTCGAAGTCGATGAGCACGACATCGGCGCGGTTGCGATCGGCCAGCGCGGTGCGATCACCCTGGCTTCGCTGCCCGGCGAGCAGATCGCATTTCAAGTCAGCCGCATCACGCCGGTGAACACAGCGCGCGACGGCCGCAACTTCTTCCGCGTCGAAGCCAAGCTCGCGCAAGGCAACGCGCGTCTGCGTCCCGGTATGGAAGGCGTCGGCAAGATCGACGCCGGCGAGAACAAACTGATTTGGATCTACACCCATCATATGATCGACTGGCTGCGCCTGTGGGCCTGGTCATGGCTGCCATAAGGAGCATGCGAGCATGACCGTCGATCTGTTCAGCCGCTCCTGGCATCGCGTCGCACCGCTGCGTCCGCGGTTGCGCGGCCACGCGCAAATCCATCGCCATCTGTACCGTGGGCAAGTCTGGTACGTGCTGCAGGATCACGCGTCGCGCCGCGTGCATCGATTCAACCCGGCCGCCTACGAGCTCATCGGTTTGATGGACGGCGTGCGTACCGTGCAAGATCTTTGGGACATCGCTTGCTCGCGCCTGGGCGACGATGCGCCGTCGCAGAACGAAGTGATCCGTCTGCTCGGCCAGTTGCACATGGCGGATGCGCTGCAATGCGAAGTGCCTGCCGATGTGGTCGAGCTGCTCCGCCGTGCTGCGCGCTATCGCAAGAATAAACTGCTGAGCGTTTTGCTGAGCCCGCTGTCGATCAAGTTTCCGCTGTTCGATCCGGAGCGGCTGCTCGTGCGTGCGCTGCCGCTGTATCGCCCGCTGTTCTCGTGGTTCGGCGCATTGTTATGGCTGGTGGTCGTCGGCTTCGGCGTCGCGATGGCCGGGCTGCACTGGCACGAGCTCACGCAGGACGTGGTCGATCGCGTGCTCGCCGTGCACAACCTGGCGATCCTGCTGATCACGTTTCCGCTGGTAAAAGCGGTCCACGAGTTCGGCCACGCATGCGCAGTCAAGCGTTGGGGCGGTGAAGTGCATGAGATGGGGATCATGCTGCTCGCGATGATGCCGATTCCATACGTCGACGCATCGGCCGCGTCTGCGTTCAGATCCAGGCATCAGCGTGTCATCGTCGGTTCGGCCGGCATGCTCGCGGAACTGTTCATCGCCGCCATCGCGATGGTGATCTGGCTCAACGTCGAACCGGGCATCACACGATCTGTGATGTACACCGTCT
>JBBRGM010000501.1:0-3744 GCA_038240725.1 Burkholderiales bacterium
GGATGCTCGCGTCCCGCTTCAGCATCCGCACGAGCGAATAACAGTTGCGAATCTTTCTGCAACGCACGCGCGCGGAAAAAAATAATCACGGGCACCACAGTCGCGAACCTAATTCCGGGAGCGCGGACCAAACGGAGAACGCAGTTAATTTGTGCGCGTCTTCCCGCTGCAGGAGCAGATGAAATGCGTCTTCGAGAAACAACATTACGGACCTACCGATGAGAATATCCCGATGCGCACTTCAGCTCCTCACCTATTGCACCATCGTGACAGCCGCCGCTCTGCTGCCATCGCGCGCAATTGCGCAGTTGGGTGAGCTGACGTATCACCAGCCGGTCGTTCTACCCAGCATTAACCTGAATCATCTGAAGATCAGCGGTCTTCCGGATCTGCTGTTCACCATCATCGGCCGGCTGCTCTGCGCAAATCCGACCGCGTGCGAGAATGCGCTCGCGGGCACGCCACCGTCCGAGTGGGCGATTACCGAACCCGGCGACACCACGATTCTCGGTTTCGCTACCGAGCAGAGCGTCAACGCGGGCGAGACGGTCGTGTTCAAAATCAGAACGCCGGCGCCCGCGTATCACATCGATATTTTCAGAGCCGGCTGGTACCAGGGCAACGGCGCACGCAAAGTCGCCGCGAATGTGCGGCCGTCCGCGCCGATGCCGCAGTCGCAACCTGACTGCGTCGTCGACACGACGAACAAGACCGGACTCATCGATTGCGGAAACTGGGCACCGTCTGCTGCGTGGACCGTTCCGCGCAACGCAGCCTCCGGCGTGTACTTCGCGCGGCTGGTGCGCGAGGACACCGGTGGATCGAGCTATGTGTTGTTCGTCGTTCGCAACGATGCGAGCCGTTCGGCAATCGTGTATCAAACCTCCGACACGACCCGCGCGGCTTACAATTCGTTCGGCGGAAATAGTCTCTATCAATGCACGGTGCATTGTCCGCCCGGCAACCCGCTGCTCTATAAAGCCGCATATAAGATCAGCTTCAATCGGCCGAACACTGCCGTCGCGGGCGGCATGCAGCATTCGTTCTTCGGCGCCGAGCTCATGCTGGTGCAGTTCCTCGAAGCCAACGGTTACGACATGAGCTACGTCTCCGGCGTCGATACCGACCGCCGAGGCGACTCGCTGAAAAATCACGACGTATTCATCTCGTCCGGTCACGACGAATACTGGTCCGGTAACCAGCGCGCCAACGTCGAAAAAGCGCGCGACGCCGGCGTCAATCTGGCGTTCTTCAGCGGCAACGACATCTATTGGAAGACGCGTTACGAAAACAGCATCGACGGCAGCGGCACGGCGTATCGAACGCTGGTCACGTACAAGGAAACGCATTTCAATCAACCGATCGATCCGTTCGACCCGTCGATCTGGACCGGCACGTGGCGCGATGCGCGATTCAGCCCACCGGCAGACGGTGGTCGGCCGGAGAAGGCGCTGTCAGGAACGATGTACAGCGTCGATCCGCCCGCCAGTTTCCCGATCGAGATCCCGGCGGCAGACGGCAAGATGCGGCTCTGGCGTAACACTGCAGTCGCCGCGCTTGCGAACGGGCAGATAGCGACCCTGGCCCCCAACACGCTGGGCTACGAATGGAACACGGACGACGACGATGGCGATCGCCCCGACGGCATCGTCCAATTGTCGACCACGACACGCAGTGTGCCTTCGTTGCTGGTAGATTCCGGCAATACGTACACGCATGGCGTGGCGACGCATCACATGACTTTGCATCGCGTTGCCAGTGGCGCGCTCGTGTTCAGCGCCGGCACCGTGCAGTGGTCGTGGGGATTGGAAGGCAGCACCGACGGCACCACGGCGCCAGACATCAGAATGCAGCAGGCGACGGTGAATCTGCTCGCGGACATGGGCGTACAGCCGACCGCGCTGCTGCAGACGTTGAAGCGCGCCTATCGATCAACAGATACGACGCCGCCTGTTTCGACGATCACGTCGCCGACGGCGGCGACACGCGTCCAATCCAATACGCCGGTGAGCATCGTGGGCACGGCGAGTGACCGCGGCGGCGTGGTTGGCGGCGTCGAGGTATCGACCGACGCTGGCGCAACGTGGCATCCCGCAAACGGCCGCGAGAATTGGATTTACCAGTGGACGCCCACCGCCAGCGGCACGGCGACGATTCTCAGCCGTTCGGTCGACGACAGCGGCAACCTCGAGAAGAATTCCAAATCTGTTGCAAGCGCGATTGCGCCGCGAACGTGTCCGTGCAGCATCTGGCCGGCGACCGCTGCGCCCACGATCGCAGCCGCTGCCGATACGAGATCGATCGAAGTCGGCGTGAAGTTTTTCTCCGACGTCGATGGCTCGATCACCGGTGCGCGTTTTTTCAAGTCCAGTACAAACACCGGCACTCACGTCGCGAGTTTGTGGACGGCAAACGGCGCCCTGCTAGCCCGTGCGACGTTCAGCAACGAATCCGCATCTGGCTGGCAGCAAGTCAAGTTCGCTACCCCGGTGTCAGTCACATCAGGCACGCACTACGTCGTTTCGTATCACACGACAACCGGCAATTACGCTGGCGACCACGACTACTTCGCGTCGAACGGTTACGACAACCCTCCGATGCACGCACTTAAGACGGGCGTGGATGGCGGCAACGGCGCTTTTGTCTATAGCGCGGACCCAGCGTTCCCGACCAGTGCGTATCAGTCGACCAACTACTGGGTCGATGTCGTGTTCAGTGTGAAGAGTGCGGCGGCGAAGTAGCTGGAGCTGAGGGCGGGAGCGGCGGTACGCGAGCTATCCGTCTGCAGAGTTATCGCATATGCCCCACCGCGGTCGCTCTGATTTCTGCGCCGGACGTACTCCGCATTCAATTCGGGCTTTCGCAACCGCTAAGCAAACGCCCGCGCCGAAGCATTAACGAACGGTCGCCCTCGTGCGGTCTGTGGGAACAGCGGCCTTCGTTTCGCTGCTTGTATTGCTGGACCCGATTGTCGGTCGGCCTGCTCTGACTATCCGAGTGACCCGACACCGTCAACCAACGTCCGGCAGCTTGCGATCTGGCGCGACGGTCCGCATCCGCTTCCACAGATAGATGAAGTTCTCCCAGCCGCGGCCTTCTCGCTCCCTAACGATTTTCCTTACGCCTTTCTCGGCTTTTTCCAGCAACGTTTCCAGCCGACTTCCATATAGTTGGTTGGCCAGGCGCTCGTTCACAACTCCAGTCTTCAGCAACAATCCTAGGCGCTCAAAAACTGCTACATATCGCCTCAGCGAAATGTCGTCGTCAAGTTCGGGATCTGCGGGGACACTCGCATTTAAGGCCCTTCGCAGCGGCTCGAATTGAGCAAATGCTTGATCAAGCGCGAGCACCGACTGGCTCTGAGCGGATGCGATCGCTGCCCTGAGCTGTCGATAACCCCACACTACAGCTATTATTGCCAGCAAAAGCCCAACGATCTGCGCGATATCCGAGGCGCAACCTACCCAGCTGGCGCATCCCGTTTCAACCGTCATAGTCGCTTCTCCTTTCTTCGCTGTCGCTAGTCACAAAGCGAGCTCCAGTTCGAGGACGCGTTCGTGGTTAAACCACTCGAGATCTATCCTCATACCACACGCGTTCCATACACTAATACACCTGCACTTACAGATCGCGTACGGATCGTCTTCAAAGAACGAGAGAGCACGCTCGGAAGCGTTAGGCGCCCCCTCGGAACGGTGTGATATGGTTGGTCGTCATCGTTTCTGTCCTCAAATCGCTCGAATG
>JBBRGM010000502.1:0-3727 GCA_038240725.1 Burkholderiales bacterium
CCTACCTTGGCTTCGTCGCGATGCCTCGCATCCATCCGCACCTGACGCAACGCGCGTCGCAAGACTTGTTCAGAGCTTCCCTAGCAGCAACCGTCCAGAGTCGCGCCGCTCGAACGCCGCTACCGGTGGCAGGCTGTTACTTCGGTGGCAACTTGCGTGCGACGGAAGCTGACGGTTCCACAGTCGCTCCGGCGCGAATAGTCTGATGCTTCTGCACGACGCCATTCGGTTTGATGATCGCGCCTGATTTCACCGAGCAGTCGCCGCCGATCCTGGCGTGGTCGCCGATCACGACGCCCTCGTGGATCACGGCATCGCCGCCGATCGCGACATCCTCGCCGATCGTGACATTCGGATACAGCACCGTGTCTTCTTCGATCTCGGTTCTTGCGCCAATCTTCGTCTGGTCGCCGATGCGCACGTCGTCGTTCAGCTTGGCGGTCGGATCGATGTAGATGCGAACGTCCTGACGCTGATGCGCGCCGTCGACGACGGGCCAGCTCCGGACGTCTCTAACGCCGTAGAGAACCGGTGGCGACCCATTCGGCATAACACCGAGCGACGTGCAACCTGACAACAAAACAAGTCCGACTATGGCGGCAATACGCATCGTCTTCTCCCCGGATAAAGCGATTCGCTCGACGCGCCACATGGCAGGCCGACATAGCCCAGCTAGCGATCGAAGCAGCTTGCAGCAAGCGACTGCGATCGACGTGAGAAACGTGAATAAACGTCGGCGGACGGCTGCAGAACTTGAGGCCGCCGGGTCAATTCGCGATGCCTTGCGCAGCAGCAATGGTCACAATGCAGGGGCGCAGGTCTGGCTGCCTGTCCGTAACCGAGGCTAGCTCGTGACCCCGCGGGCGCGGTCGAGTCCTTCACGCCATTGCTTCGCCAGCCAGGTAAACGTGTCTTTCACCTCCGACCAGCTGAGCTGGCTGCCTTTGGTCTTGGTTTCGTAACCGCGCCGCGCGCCGACCGATGCGAACAGGCGCTCGCCGCTTATCGAGTCGATCACTTCGAATTCGCCGGACAGCACGATGTAGTAGGGCTCGGCACCGAAGGCATATTTGCCGGCATTGATCGCGGCTTTGATCGGCAGCAGATCGGTTGCTTCGATGCCCTGATGGACGGGCGTCACGCCGGTTAGCGCGACGTGGAATACGAGAACGCCGGGTCCTGGACGCTGGACCACTTGATAGCCGCCTTCGCGGAACTCCTTGGCCACGATCTCTCTGAAGCTCTTGTCGATCTCGCTGAACACCTCGGGTTGAATGCCGGGACGATCGGCTTCCGGATTGATCCAGACTTCCATCGGCTCGATCATCACCTTGTCGTAGCGCTTCCAGTCGACGCCGGGTTTGACGTAGCGCCACGTGTTTGCCTTGCCGGGTAAGGGTTTCAGCGCATCATAGTGACCAAGAAAGCCTGACGCGCGAATGTTGGAATCCGGCAAGCGCTCGCCAGTGCCCGACGTCGGCTTCTCGGATGTGGTCGAACCGCTGATGGCCGCGACGCGCGCGCAGCCGCCGAGCAGCACGACCGCGAGAGCGAGATAAATCGAAAATCTGTGCATGCTTTGCGCTCCGCTGTTGTCGTTAGGTTTATTGCCGTGTCCAGATGACATGCTTGCTGAACATGCCGTCCTTCACTTTGATATCGAGGCGGCCATCTTTCCCGAGCTTGATTTCCGCCGGATAACTCTTGCCCGTGCGCGGCGAATACACCATGCCGCCTTTCCATGCGCTATCGCTCGCGTAGGCAAACCCGGAAAGGATCTCGATGCCGAGTATCGGTCGGCTGCGCAGTGACGCATCTTCGTTCTTGGCATCGACGACCGGCTTGCCGTCGCGCTGCGGCTCCTGCAGCCAGACGATTTTCCCTGCGTAGCTCGCGCCGTGGCGGGCGACTTCAATCTTCGAATCCTTCTGATCGGTCAGCCACACACCGAGGATCGTGTCTTCCGATTTGTCTGCCGCGTGCGCCGCCCATGCCAACGTGCACAAGAGCAGGAGGAACAAGCGTGCGAGCGATTGCATGATCTGGTTTCCTCTCGGCTATGACTTACTTAGGTTTGCGCCGCGCGCCCGTGCAGCGGCATGGGCTCGGCTTGCCACTTGATCAGTTTCAAATCGAGCACGAAGATCGAGTACATCACGGGCACGAGCAGCAACGTGATGAAGGTTGCCACACCCAGGCCGCCGATCTGCGCATAGCACAGCGGCTGCCACAGCGGCCCGCCGTGAATAGCAAGCGGCACCAGCGCGAGCACCGTCGCACCGACCGTGATCAGCACCGGGCGCAGACGTACGATGCCCGCATCGAGCAGCGCCTGCTCGAGCGGCTCGCCTTTCTCGCGCATTTCTTCGATGAAATCGAACAGTACGATGACGTGACTGACGATCACGCCGATCAGACTGACGATGCCGAGGAAGGCCATGAAGCCGAACGGTGTGCCGGTGGCGTACAGCGCGGCGAGCGCGCCCACCATGCCGTACGGCACAGCGGCGAACACCAGCAGCGGCTTCACCGCATTTCTGAACTGCAGCACCAGCGCCAGGAAAATCAACGCAGCCGAAATCGCCATGACGTTCAATAGCTGACCGAAGCCTTCCTTCGTTTTCGCCTCTTCGCCGCCGATCTCGAGCTTGTATCCCGGCGGCAATTTCTCCTCGAATGCTTTGAACTTCGCTTGCAGCGGATCGAAGACTTCGGAGGACAAAACGCCGGGCTGCGGAAACGCAAACACGGTGATCGCGCGCGCGTGCTTTTGTCGACGAATCCGCTCGGTTTGCATGCCGTAGCTCAACGATGCCACTTCGCCGAGCGGGATCTTGTTGGTGTCCTCGGTCGAAAACACGTACAGATTGTTCAGATCGCTGATCTGCGCGCGCTCGTGCGGCCGCATGCGCGCGATCACCGGAATCTGCTTTTCACCCTCGCGCAGGGTCGCGACCTGGGTGCCGTTGATTGCTGCCGCAGATGACGCGGCCACATCTTGATTGCTGACGCCGGCGAGATTCGCCCGATCGGAATCGATGTTGAGGCGCAAGGTCATGCTCTGCTCGCCCCAGTCGTTGCGCACGCGCACGACGGTCGGCGAGCCGCGCAAAATGTCTGCGGCTTCGCCGGCGAGCCTGCGCAGCGTCTGCGTGTCGGCGGCTTCCTCGGTGCCACCGGTGCCCGTCACCGCGTAGATGCGAACCGCCACCGGGTACTGCACGGGATTGGTCTGCAGCTGGTGCACGTCGATGATCGCGCCGGGCACGCGCGCGCTGAGCGCTTCTTGCAGCGGGCCGATGAGTTTCGGCGTGTCTTGCTTGTCGCGCACGCGCACGATCAACTGCGCATAGTTCTGCTGCTGCAGCTCCGGCGTTACGGAAAACCAGAAGCGCGGCGCGCCGCCGCCGACGAACGTCGTCACCGATTGCA
This sequence comes from Burkholderiales bacterium, assembly GCA_038240725.1. Taxonomy (GTDB): domain Bacteria; phylum Pseudomonadota; class Gammaproteobacteria; order Burkholderiales; family SHXO01; genus SHXO01. Next base: position 3,433 of record JBBRGM010000502.1, read on the forward strand.
GCACCTCTCGCGGCTTACCGGCGTCGGCTGCGCCATATTGTTTGGCGACATCGCGAATGACGTGCTCGGTTTCCTCAGCGGCTGCGTCGGTTCCCGACAGCGCCGCGTTGTTGCGCATCCACACGTCGACGTAGGACAGGTACTGCACATCGTCAGGAAAAAACGCGTTCTTCAGATGATGCTTGAAGAAACTGCCGCTCGCGAGAAACAGCAGCGATGCCGTCAGCACGACCCAGCGATGCTCGATGCAGAACGAACCGACGCGATAGTACATGCCGGAAAATCCTTCGCGGCG
>JBBRGM010000503.1:0-3721 GCA_038240725.1 Burkholderiales bacterium
CGCCGAAGCGGCTGAAATATTGCGAGTGGTCGTCATAAGCTATCCCTCCGGTTGATGAACGTGCGGGTTGGAAGGCACGCGCCGCCATAGGTTCCCGCCGCGTCAGAAACGACCGCGGGTTGAGTAACGTACGGTGGCCCCTATATGCAATCCGGATTTCCATGCGCGGCGCACTCGTCGCCTGCGTGTACCATACGCCAATGCCGTTTGCTTACTTTACCCGCCTGTCGCCGGCGCGCAAGGCGATCTACTTGCGCAGTGATGCCATCGATCGAATCCATCTTCCGCCCGGCCCGTCTTTCGTTGACGCGGTTGCGCGCCTGGGACAGGCGTTGATCGGCGAGAAACGTAAGGAAGTTCAGTCGGTCGCCCAGGCGATCTTGTCGGACCTGACGAAGCGGCTTGGAGTACCTGCGGTCAAGGTCAAGGTGCTTACCGTGCGGCCGAGTGGGAACTGGGGCGAGCTCCACGGGCTCTACGAACCGACTGAGGATGGCACACCGCCGCTGATCACAGTCTGGATGCGGACGGTCGCGCGCAAGCAGGTCGTCGCGTTTCGCACGTTTCTGCGGACCCTGCTGCACGAGCTCTGTCACCACCTGGACTACGAGTTGTACAAGCTGCCCGAAACCTTCCACACCGAAGGATTCTATAAACGCGAATCCAATTTGTTCACGCAGATTGCGAGCAATTCAAATGAGTAGAATGTATGCGAGGGAAGTAACGAGGCGGGGCGCGCCGACCGTCGAGATTCAAGGGGGATAGATGGCATCGGGCTCGACGCGGGCGGTGTTGTACGCATTGTCCGCGAACTTCGGTATTTTTCTGGCCAAGGCCGTAGCGGCGGCGCTCACCGGCTCGAGCGCGATGCTGGCCGAGGCAATCCATTCGTTCGCGGACTGCGGCAATCAGGGCCTTCTGCTGCGCGGCATGAGGGAGGCTAAACGCGCGCCGGATCAAGACCATCCGCTCGGCTACGGAAGCGTGGTCTATTTCTGGGCTTTCCTGGTGGCGGTACTGCTGTTCACCGTGGGCGGCGCCTTTTCCATCTACGAGGGCGCGCATAAACTGCTCGAGCCCGAGCCGATGAAGCGCCCTTTTATCGCAATCGGCGTGCTCGTCGTTGCGATCTTTCTCGAGGCTGGATCGCTGCTGGGCTGCATCCGCGAGATTCGCAAAGTGTTTCCGAGTGGCTCGCTGTGGCAGTTCTTTCGGGAAGGCCGCGACAGCGATCTTATCGTCGTCCTCGGCGAGGACATCGCCGCTCTGGCCGGCCTCTGCGTCGCCTTGCTTGCTGTCGGCGTTACGCTGGCGACGGGCAATCCGATGTTCGACGCCCTCGGAAGTATCGCAGTTGGCGTTCTGCTGATTCTGGTTGCGGTGCTCCTGGCGGTTGAAATCAAAGCCATGATCACCGGTCAGAGCGCCGCTCGCGATATCGAAGATCAGATTCGGGGCTTCATCACCGCCCGCCCGGAGGTGGCCGAGCTGTTCAATCTGATCAGTCTGCAGCGCGGCAGCGACATCATGCTTGCGGTAAAGGCGCGGATGCGGGAAACCGCTAGCGCCTCCGTGCTGGTTGAAGATATCAACCGCGTTGAAGCGGCGCTCAAGCAAGCATTTCCGCAAATCGAGTGGCTATTTTTCGAGCCAGACAGTGCGGACTGATAGCCACATGATGAACATTGGTCGGGCGAGCGTCTCAAAAGGTGAAGACAGCGCGGCGTAACGTGAAGGCAGGGCCGACTAAAGTAAATGTAGCGCTGAGCAAGGTCAATCTATCGCGGAGAACAGCATAAGCGTCGCGCGAAGTGGCAGAATAGGCACTCATAATAATAAGTCCAATGGACGGCGGCATGAAAACTACAAAAACAAACCGCAAGGAAGCAATAACTACTTCTGCAAATCCAATCCGCAAGACGCGGAATCGTTCCGGGGAAACCCGGCAGCGGCTAGCAGCCCTCGAAGTACTTAAGAAACTACGCCAAGTGTTGCAAGCATCCCGGCCGCAATCCAGCGCGGTCGAGCGTCGCTACGGCGTGACCGGCGCCCAGCTCTGGGCGCTGCGCGAGCTGGCCCGCCAGCCGGGGGTTCGGGTCACAGACCTCGCAGCGGCGATGGCTCTGCATCAATCGACGGTCAGCAACATGATCGACAAGTTGATACGCAAACGCCTGATCCGCCGCGAGCGCGGCGATGAAGATCGACGCGTCGTGCGCTTGCACTTGACCGTAGCAGCCGCTCGTGTGCTGCGTGCGGCGCCCACCCCGGGCTCAGGCATGCTGGCAAATGCACTTGAAGGGTTGCCATCTTCAGCCTTGACCGGGTTGGATCGACAGCTCGAAGCATTGCTGTCGCGCATGCAATCCCGAGCACCGGAACGCCGCGTTTAGGGTTTCGTATCAAGCCTCCTTTCGCTGACCGACGGTTCGTCGGTAGGGCGAAAGACGCCGCGCGCCGTGGTGGGGTTCACGCGCGCGGCGTTATTCCCTAGAATGGTGCGAGTTCAAATTCCGCCGCAATAGTCTGCGAGGTTGGCTTATCGATTTGCCCGGCGGGGTATGGAGTCGAGGCTGCGTCCAGCGAATTCACCATAACCGCCATCGGCTGTACACTTTACGTCGCAAACGCTGCATCGGAGCAAATAGGTCGATCCCATAACGGGTTCCAGTCTAGCGAGGAGGCGCGCTGAGGTGGCTTTGATTCTGTCTTTGGATATGGCCGGAATGCCTAATCGGTGGCTCGTGATCGAGCAAGCCATCACCTACCATGCGCGCGACATGGTGGCGTGGTCGCTTGGCGATGTTGTTTCGACCTATCGCGGCGGAGTTTCGCGCGTTACGGGCGAGCGCTCCAGCTTGTCCACCAAGAGCATTATCGCGATCAAGGGCCATTCCGAGTTCGTTCGCGAACACCACACCGACCCGCATCTGACCAACGCTGCGCTATATCGCCGCGACCGGCATATCTGCGCCTATTGCGGTGGCCACTTTCGCGAAGGCGATCTGTCGCGCGACCACGTAATTCCTCTGCATCTTGGCGGCCGCGATCGTTGGATGAATGTCGCCACGGCTTGTCGGTCGTGCAACACCTTAAAGGGCGGTCGTACGCCAGAAGCGGCACATATGCCGCTGCTCTACGCGCCGTACGTGCCGAATCGCCACGAGCATCTAATTCTGCAAAATCGACGCATTCTGCAAGACCAAATGGAATACCTGATGGCGCGTGTGCCGCGCTACAGTCGGTTGCACGTCAATTAGCCGTGCCGGCGCGATCGCCGGCGGGCCCGGACATCGCATTTTTACTGCCCCGCAGCGCTTCGGAACACCAGGGTTGACCCACGCGGGGCAGCTTGAATTGTCCGCGCGACGCCCCCAAAGTACCTGAGTGTTCGAGTTCGATCGCATCGGCGATGTTGCGCCCGTACGTTGCGCGTTGAACCTGGGAAAATCGCCTCCATCTTTTTATTCTCCTGACGCCACGGCATACGATGAAATACAAGGATTACTACAAAATGCTCGGCGTCGAGCGCAACGCTACGGAAGAGGTGATTAAGAAATCCTATCGGAAGCTTGCGCGCAAATACCATCCCGACGTTTCGAAAGAAAAGAACGCCGAGGAGAAATTCAAAGAAGTGCAGGAAGCCTACGACGTCGTCGGCGACGCCGAGAAGCGCAAAGCCTACGATGAAATGGGCTATTACCAGCCAGGACAGGATTTT
>JBBRGM010000504.1:0-3715 GCA_038240725.1 Burkholderiales bacterium
CGTTGAAATGCCGACTTCCTTGTTCGTCTTCGCGGTACGAACGCGGAATCGCAGTTGCTTTGCCGTCGGCGGCGGCGCACCCAGGCTTGCCAAAGCGGCCGTGCCTGCACGCACCTCCGATAATCCTGGACTGCCCACGAAGATCGGCGTGCGTTCGGCCGGCGGCTTGGCGCTTTGACAGCCGGCGATCGTCAGCAACGCAACGAGGATGGGCGCGAGGCGAAATCGATCGACGCGGGACAGCCTCCCACCGATGACCGGCATGAACGCAATGGCAAACGGTTCTGGCGAACATCCTGCGCGCAGCGCTATACCTACGTCGGTCACGCGTGCAGCAGCCGGCTCGATCAACGGCAGACGTCTTCCGCACGGCTCTCGCGGCACTCCACGCGCGTGCGCTCGCCATTGCTGGCGCATTGGTACAACGCACCTTTGCACTCCGCACACCAGGCGGTGGTAACGCCGCGGCGCGAGAATTCGCTGTTGATGATGCGGACTTGCTTGGTCGTGCAAGGCGTTGCGCGCGATGTCAAGCGTTCCTGGCTGCTGCAGGCAGCGGTCATCGCCAGCGCAGCGAGCGACAACGCGCACAATAAGATTCGCAAACGCATTCGGTGATCTCTTAAGCGGAATGCCTGCGTGAGCCGCATGCGAGGCAATAACGACGTGCCCTCGAAGTAATTGCAGCGGGCGCGCGACAGGCTAGCTGTGAATGTAGTGCTCCAACTGCTCGATTACGAAGCGCTGCTCGGAGATCACTTCCTTGACGACGTCGCCAATAGAAATGACGCCGACGACATGCTTGTCCTGCAATACCGGAAGATGGCGCACACGCTTATCGGTCATCAAAGCCATGCAATCTTCGACGCTCTGCTCGGGGCGCACGCATACGACTTTGTGCGTCATGATCTCGCGCACGAGCGTGTCTTTGGAGGCCTTGCCGAACAGGATGACTTTACGTGCGTAGTCACGTTCGGAAAAAATACCTACCAGGCGCTCGTTCTCGAGCACGATCAACGCGCCAACCTCTTTCTCGGCCATCAGTTTCAGCGCATCGAGCACAGTCTCTGTGGGCGTTATCGAGAGCAGACTATGGCGCTTGCTGTTCAGGATTTCCTTTACAGTTTTCATCGTTCCCCTCCTAGGCATGGTGGTAGAACCCGCTAGTCGTACTGAGCCCCTGGAATCAGTTTAGCAGCTTCAACGCACCGGAGAACACCGTCCTAGCCGTCCGGCATCGGCACTCGTCGGGCATTTATCGGCCCGACACCTGTTCCCAGCTCCGCGCGATGCGCTTGAACGAAATCGGATAGGGCGTTTTCAACTGTTGCGCCCACAGCGACACGCGCAGCTCCTCGATCATCCAGCGGAATTCTTCCAGAGCGGGATTGAACATCCCGCTCTGCTTATCCGCGGCAACGCGCTGCTGCCATGCCTGCCACCACGTCTGTACCTGTTGCTGCCAGTCCGCATCCTTCGCAGGACTGACGGGGAATTTATCCAAACGTACTTGCGCCGCTTTCAAGTAGCGCGGCAATTCTCGCAAATGCACGAATGGCGTCGCGGTGATGAATCCGGCGGGCAGCAGCGCCTTGACCTGATTTTTGATGTCCGTCATTGCGCGCTGCCAGATCGGCACGCCTTGCTGATTCAAGCGCGGGCGTAGCTGTTGATATTCGTTCAAGGTCTCGCCGACAATCTGACACAGCTCTTGCGCGACGCTGGTCAATCGCGTTTTCGTTTTCGACACGCGCTCGTTGAACGCCTCGCGCGTATTGATCCGCTCAGCCTCCAGAAAAAACGCGCGGTCGCAGATCGCATCGGCGAGCTCGTCGCGCAGTCGATCGGACACCGCGCCTTTGTCGGCTTTGCCGCCGCTGAGCTCGAGCAGAAGCGAATAGCGCAACGCCATTTCCTGCAAGCCGGGAAGATTGCGCGCGATAAATTTTACTTGCTCCGGTGCCGCCAACTGAAACAACCGTCGCAGCCCTCGATGCGTCGCCAGCTCCGCGTCGTGCTCGGTGTCGAACAATGCAAGCGAGACCGACGCGCCCTCATCGACCAGCGCCGGATAGCCGATCAATGTTTGCCCTGCGCGGGTGAACTCGACCTGGTCGGGGAGCTCATCCATGTCGAACGTCAGCAGCCCCTTGCGCTCGAACTGATTCGCCGCGCGTTCGCTGAAATGGCGGCGTGCCTTGACGCCGAGTCCGGTGCGAAGCTGCACGAGATCGCGGCCCATTGCGACTTCGTGTTCGTCCTCATCGATGACTTTGAAGTTCATCAGCAGGAACGGCGGCAGATCCTGCGTATTCCAGGCGTCCTGCGGCACATCCGTACCGATGGTTTCGAGCAGCGCCTGCGCTACGGCCGATGTCAGCGGCGCGCCGCTCGGGAGCAATCGTTCCATCGCGGTCGTGACCACTTGCGGCACCGGCACGAACAGCTTGCGCAAATTCTTCGGCAAGCCGCGAATGAGATGCGTGAGCTTATCGCGCAGCAGTCCAGGCACCAGCCATTCGCAGCGACGCTCGTCGACTTGATTGAGCAGATGCAGCGGCACCGTCAACGTAACACCGTCGAGCGGATGGCCCGGCTCGAATCGGTACGTAAGCGGATACGACACGCCGTTCATTTCCAGACTTGCCGGAAAGCGCTCTTGCGTGATCTCTTCGGCCGCATGCCGCATGAGATGCTCGCGCGACAAAAATAGCTTGCGCGGCTCGCGCCGTTCGGCCTCCTTGCGCCAGCGATCGAACTGCTGCCCGCTCCAGATATCCTGCGCGATGCGCTCGTCGTAGAACGAGAAGATGTGCGATTCATCGACGAGAACGTCACGCCGCCGCGCTTTGTTCTCCAGCTCCTCGATCTCCTCGCGCACCGCGCGGTTGTGCCGGAGGAACTCGGCGTCGGTGTCGAGCTGTTCGTGCACGAGTCCGTCGCGAATGAAAATCTCGCGTGCGGCCCGTGGATCAATCGGTCCGTACGGCACGCGCCGGCGCGACACGACCACCAGGCCGTATACCGTTATGCGCTCGAACGCCATCGGCTGCGCCGGGCCCTTCTCCCAATGCGGATCGTGATAGGTTTTCTTGGTGAGATGCGCCCCGACCCGCTCCAGCCAAGCCGGATCGATGACCGCGACGTAGCGTGCATAGAGTCGCGTCGTTTCGGTCAGCTCCGCCGCCATCAGCCACTGCGGATTCTTTTTGCGCAGCGGCGAGCCGGGAAAGATGGAAAACTTCAAACCGCGCGCGCCGAGATACACGCCGGCCTCGTCGGATTTCGCGCCGATGTTGCCGAGCAGACCGGCGAGCAGCGCGCGATGTATCGCGTCGTAGTGCGCCGGTTTCTCGTTCGGATGCCAGCCCATCTCCGACACGAGCGCGTGCAGCTGGCCATGCAAGTCGCGCCATTCGCGTAATCGTACGAACGACAGGAAATGCTCGCGGCAGCTCTCGGCCAGCTTGCGATTGGACTTCTTATGCTTGATCGCCTCGTCGAAAAACGCCCACACGCGCAGCAATCCCACGAATTCCGAACGCTCGTCGTTGAACTGCGCATGTGCGGAGTCGGCGAGCTCCTGCTTGTCCATTGGACGTTCGCGCGGATCCTGGATCGCCAGCCCGCTGGCGATGATCAGGATTTCGTTCAAGCAGTCTTCGTCGCGCGCCGCGACGATCATGCGTGCGACGCGCGGATCCAGCGGCAGCTT
>JBBRGM010000505.1:0-3710 GCA_038240725.1 Burkholderiales bacterium
GGTGGATTATCTTGCTACCCAGTGCGCGGGGTATTTTGAATGTACCGCCGTTGATGGGAGTGCCTGCAGGAGCCGTGACGATAGTGGGCGTATGGCAAACATTACAGCCGACTTTGGTGAACAGCAATTCGCCTGCAGTTACGTCGGTAGTAATGGTCCCGCGCGGCGGCGCCTTAGTGGAGCGCATGAAGTTAGCGAACGCCAGGACGTCGTCGCCGTCGTCCTCGGGATCGGCCACCTTGTCATAGTCCTTCACGCACTTCCCGTTAGACGTATTCTCTTCGACGAACAGCGGGCTGGTGATACCCATCTCATTGAGGTAGGCATCCGCCGAGAACGACAGCAAACTACCGTGTTGGCCCTTCCACCCAAACCGCCCTACGCGAGCCTTACCATCAGCCTCTAAGGACGGCACCATGACGGCGTAACCTCGCATGGCCTCAGGTTGCCGATCGCGAATCGCAAGGAGGGTAGAGTTGGAAATGGCTTCTACGTATCCACCGCCCAGAATAGACGTGGAAATACGAAAGGTGTGCAACCCGTCTTCGATGCTTTGGCGTTCAATAATGTCAGGATGAATAGCACGCGACTCCACCAACGAGCCGCCTTGCGATTCAAAGAACTGGCCGTCCGACTCACGCCCCGCACGGTGCTCCGCTATCTGACTGGCGCCACCCGTTACAATGTTCTGATGGCACTCTCGACAGCTTTGGGCGTTGTAGGTAGGCCCCAGCCCATCCGCTATGCCTTCCACCTCTTCGAAGACAAAGCGGTTGTCATTGAACGAACGTCCCGGGACTACGTTGTTGGCGTTGATGCTGTTGAAGTCGGGACCTTGCGGCAGGAAGCCATTCGTAGCGTTATCGAAACCAGCCGGAGCCTCGGTATATCGACCGCGCCCCGGTAGCAGTGGGGGCGGCAGCACCGAGTTCTCCGGATTCGCAGGGCTCGTGGTACCCATTCGCTCGCGGTGGGTCTTATTATCCACTGGGCTGCGATCGTCCGGGCGCGGTGCGGCCAGGGAATAGCCGAAGGGCATCGTCGCCAGTACCGCAACGGTTACGACAGAAACGCTCAATCTATTTGCGCTTAGCAACCGCGCAAGATTTTGGATTACTCGCATAGAAACCAATCCCCGTATCAAACGCTGGTTCTTTTTTTCGACCAGCTCGAACACGCAGTGAAAAACAACGTCTGCTAGATCTGCATCCACATACCTGCATGGATTCTGCTGAAGTTATTGCAGTACACAGAGTCTCCCCGACGCACATGGAAAAAATTACATGCGATGCCTTCTTTGCCGCATCGCGACGATCGCTGGGCGCAACCGCCATCGAGTGTCCGCGCAGAGCTCAAATTTTCGAGCAGGTCAATCGGAGGCACTGCATTGGAACGATCGAAATGCTATGACTGATACACGATGGTAAGACTATGGATATCGCTGCGTTATGCGATATTCGTTGCAGAAAATGTAGCTTAGGTCAACGTTGCATTTTGTCCTGCACCGGAAGACTGCATGTCTGAGAGGCTCGCGTCAACTGTCTCATTTTTTATACGACGCCCAGCGATGACGATCGACGACACAATTGTCGTCGATCGGGGCCAGTCTTATAGACTGGAGGCAAGCGACGCATTTAAACGACGCATTTTCATGGACGACGACGCAACAGCAGTCGCGGCAATCCTCGCATGCGAATGCCTCGTATTTGCATTTTCGCCAACGGACCAGCTGACCGCGCGACCGTCGTGATTGTGCGGATGTCCGGGGATGCTCATCCCGGCAGCGGGAAGGCCTGCAGATATTGCCGATAGTCGTCTTCTACATCGATCTGCAGCGCGCCCAGCATGCGCACAACGCCGGTGTAGAAGGAAATGGTCATCAGCAAATCCACCAGCTGACCTGCGTCCATGCCTTTGCGGAGCTCGGCCAAGGTCGCGTCGGACAAATTCGGTTGCGCCGTCAGCTCGCGCGCTGCACGCAGCACCGCTTTTGCCAGCGGCGCCAGATCGGTCGACTCGCCTTTCGACTCCGCCTCCATTGCACGAATGTCGTCGTCGGTCACGCCGAACTCCCGGCCGATTTTGATATGGTGCGAATATTCATACGGCGAACGGACTGCGTAACCGACCTGCAGAATAGCGAGCTCGCGCAAGCGCGGATCGATCTTGCTGTGAAACCGGATGTACTGAGCCAGCGTTTGAAACGCCCGCGTGCCATCGGGGCTGTGCGCCATCGCACGATAGATATTTACTTTGCGCGCCAGCAGGTCGCGATTTTCGGGTGCCAGATCCGCTGCATCGAGATACGGTACGCGTGCCATGTGTGATTTCTCCTTGTTGATCTTAGTTTGCCCAGGCGCGTGTGTAGGTCGACACGTCGCAGGTTACGCGGCGGCGCTCTTTCAATACGCCCGACGTACGGACGAACGGTAAATAGTGTTTCTTTTAGCGCGCGTAGGCGGCGGCGTGAGCGCCGTCGAGCCATCCTGCAGCCTCGCGTTGCAACTTTAACGCGTTCGTCGCGGTCCATCTTTGTTGGTGCGGTGAGACAGCTCGAAGGTCGAGCCGATCCAGCGATTCACACCGACGGGGAGCATGACTATGCAGATCAAAGTGGAGTGTTACGCAGGCTACCGCGGGGAGCAGGAGCCGCTTGCATTCTGGCTCGGCGAACGGCGGCTGGAAGCGCAGGAGATTCTCGACCGTTGGCTACATCCTGATCACCTACTTCAAGGTCAAAGTGGACGACGGTCGCTTGTACGTGCTGCGGCACGATGAGAAATCCGGGGTGTGGGAGCTGGCCGCTCTGGTCGGCGAACCAATAGCGAGTGCAAGCGGCCCGCTGCTGCACTGACTGTCGGCGATAACGGTAGCGAGCCGGCGCGTGCGTCGGCTCGGTTAATGACGCCGCGACTCTATTACTCGGCCGCTGCTTTATCCCCGGTGCGCCCGCGCACCTAGTCCTCTGTGCGCCCCGCGCACTTAAATTGACGCCGCGTTGTATCCTCGCCCTACCGCTGTATCCCACAACAATCGCGGCCGCGCTCGCGCAGGCCGAATACGGGGAGGATAGCCATGAGCACAAGCCAACGCGTTCGCCGCAGATTTCTGAAGAGCGCCGCGCTCGCAACCCTTGCAACGACTGCGGGGTTGGTCGTGCGAGCCGGTCACGGTGAGCAGACCGTGCCTTACTCCTCGGGCACGCTACCCCCCAAACTCAAAGCGCCGGCCAATGCTTGCGACTGTCACATGCACATCTACGACAGCCGCTTCCCGGTTGCGCCGAATGCGACACTGCGCCCGCCTGACGCTCATCCCGACGACTACCGGCTGCTGCAGAAGCGCATCGGCACCACGCGCAACGTGATCGTGACACCGTCGACGTACGGCACGGACAATCGCTGCACGCTCGATGCGGTAGCGCAGCTCGGCGCGACGGCGCGGGCAATTGCGGTCGTCGATACCACCGTATCCGATGAACAGCTCCAGCGGCTCGCAGACCAGGGCGTGCGCGGCATCCGGTTCAATCTAGTGCAAGCGGGTGCGACGACGATCGACATGGTCGAGCCGCTCGCCAAGCGGGTTAACGAGCTCGGCTGGCACGTCCAACTGCATATGCTTGGTCCGCAGATCGTCGAGGCGCAGAACCTGCTGCAACGCGTTCCCTGCCCGATCGTGTTCGATCATCTCGCCCGCATTCCGCAGCCCGA
>JBBRGM010000506.1:0-3708 GCA_038240725.1 Burkholderiales bacterium
ACTCGAGTGGTCTGTTGATTGACTTTTCCCTATTGTCTGAGGCTTTGGGATCTGTGGATGCGTACTCTTCCTTGATGCCGGCTGATTTGGATGACTAGCGACGTTTAGTCATTGATCCAATTAGTGGTGGCTTTAACTCAACGAAGCTGAGTTGGGACAACCGATGCAGCCAGTGGCACTCGCTTCACAAGATCGGACGCACCGTAAAGGGGAGACAGTCCAAATATCCACGCTTACTGCTCCTATAGTCCACTCGTTTGATGAAGACAATTCTGCGATGGGGCTCGGCGAGGCAGAGGCAAACGCAAAAGGAAAACCCAGCGCATGTTGTACGCCTCACCGTCGATCATTGCAAATACGGGCGGTCTGCGACTTACACTCGGAGATGTCTATCCGTCGGACATAATTGCCCGAGTGAATTGTTGGGTCGCACGAGGCACTCGGCGCAGTCTTCTCATCGTGACCTTCAACTGAGATTAACCTCATAAATGAGTCAGCTGTGCAGTTGCCAATAGGATACATATCGACTTCGACCGTAGGGAGCTTTAGCACCTGTTTGGTCGCGAAGTCAGACTGGCATTACGATCGCTGCGCTACTACATTGCGCCTGTACGGTACCGAATGCGTCAAGCGCGCCTAATTGTCCTGCCCTCGATAACGAATGTACGTGCGGTCTATGAGCGAAATCTCCGCTTGGCCAAGGTGTGAAGCATCGTCGTGCGAAATGAAGACTGATTTGCAAGCGTCGGCGCGTGTATTCGTCCCGAACCGGGTAACTATCAATCGATTCGAAAGCCAGCTCGAACGGCGCAGGAAGACACACGAAATACATTTGCGTCCCATGAATTTCTCGATTCAACAGCAAGAGACGGAGTGCTATCGCATCTCGCGCTCTCTAGACTGCCTCCATCGCACATCTCCGCGCCCGCAGTACCGCAGACGTAAAAATGCTCTGCACGTCGGCACGTGCGGTATCCCGAGATGCCGGTTCAGTGTGCACATCGTTCAATGGAGGATTTTCGATGTCGATTTCGATCGAACATAAGCGTGCCGCATTTCGCGCACTGCATGACCAAGGATGCTTCGTGCTCGCCGCTCCTAGAAATATTCGCGGTTTGCGACGTCTCGAAAAGTTAGGGGTCGAGGCGATCAGCACAACCAGCTCAGCCTTCGCTTGGCCGCACGGTGGCGAAAACTTTGTGCCGGGCGAAGATGAAATGTTGCCGCACATATCGCAACTGTGTGCCGCGACGGATCTACCGGTTCATGCGGACTTCGACCGCGTTGTCGGCGACGATGCGAAACATTTCGCCGCCGCGGTGCGGGCAGCGATCAAGTCAGGCGTCGCAGGGTTGTCGGTTACAGATCGCATGGGCGATGACTTGGCTTCTCGATCGTTCACAGCAGAGCGGATTCGCGCTGCGCGCGAAGTCATCACGGAGATGAATCAGGACGTGGTGCTGATGGCACGTTGCGAAGGTTTTCTGACGGACACGGTGAAGCCGACCGCCGTCTTGAGTCGCCTGCATGCGTATGCCAGCGCCGGTGCGGATGTGTTGTGCGCACCAGGCACTGAAGATCTCGCGGTCATCGAGGCAATGGTCGACGCCGTCGCACCGAAGGCAGTCAACGTGATCGTCCGCGATGCGAGCATCGATGCAAAACGTTTGGAGCAACTCGGCGTACGGCGTATCACGATGGGGTTTTCTATCGGGGCCGATGACTGGTCAGGTTTCGAGCGCGGCTTCGCAAGCTTGATCACGCAAACGCGTCGGCAGTTGCGCGCTGCTGCGTAAGCAAAGCAATTCGATTGAGCAGCAAGAAGCGGAGTGCGCGGGAGCTGCTCGATCTTCATGCTGCGAGTACGAGCTGAGCGAGGCATGTTTCCTTGCCAGCGAAGCCGGACCGCAGCGTCCTTAACGACAACAAACAAAGGAATCGATCATGTCTAAAGAACAAGACAACAAAGCTATCGTAGGAAAATGGTTCGAAGGGTTCTGGGGCAACCCGTGGAATCCGGAAATTATCGATCAGCTTGCTGCACCCGACATGCTGCTGCAGTACTCACTGCATGAACCGCGTCGTGGGCGTGATGACGTGAAGGCGTTCATGACGGGTTTTCGCGAAGCGTTTCCTGACCTCAGTTTCGGCGGTGCGGCAGATCTCATCGCAGAGGGCGATCTGGTTGTCGGTCGCTGGATCGGCGGCGGCACGCATACGGGCCCGGCATTCAGCGATTTCCTGGTCGGGTCATTGCCGGCAAAATCCGGTCGCAAGATGCGATTCACCGGGACGACGGTGCTGCGAATCAAGGACGGCAAGATCGCGGAGGAAATCGGCCTAGATGATGGAGTAACAGCGTTGCAGCAGTTGGGTCTCATTACTGCCGCGACGGTTTAATGGAACGCGCTGGCAAGGTCGTCGCGGTGCAAAGGATGATTGATAGAAGACGGTCCTTGCCCGAGCGCGCCTAGGTTCCCTACTGGAGCGTTCGAGTAAATTTGCACATCGCGGGGGTCGTAGCTATATCGGCGATGTGAGTCGCTGCGAACAACCGGCGACCGCTAGGTACCTGGCCAGGCTACCTAGCGGCGAAGCGGACCTCCCGGCCGCCTTACCGCTTCGGCAAATACTTCTTGTTCACCTTACAGATGTAGGTGTACTTCGGATTCACCATCTGCGTGCAGCGCGCCTCGGCGATCTGGCCGAGCAGCATGTAGGCCTCTGGTCCCGGAATGCCATAGCCTTCTTCCAGCCAGTACACCATCTCTTCGAATGACGTGCGCAACGCGTCGTCGAGCGGGCGAGCGCAGCCGATCGTGCAAATGTGCGTCGGCGTTTCGATGCGCGGCCATACCATGCGCGACGGCGCGGGTGCGATGTCCACGCGCAAACGCAAGTGGCCGCGGATTTCGATGGCGCCCATGCCGTTGCATTCGGCATCGCCCTGCAGCGCATGCACGTCGCCGAAGTATAGATACGCGCCTTCGTGGAAGACAGGAAACATCACGCGATTGCCATTGGTGACTTCCTGCACGTCCATGTTGCCGCCATGCACGCCGTTGTCAATGGTCAAGGTGCCGCCTGCAACGGGTGCGACGCCGATGACGCCGATCATCGGTTTCGCTTCGAGCTTGAGCGAATCGCTCCAATGCACGATGCCGTTCTCGACGCGTACGTTGCGATTCTGAATGCCGAATTCTTTCTTGCGCACCCAATCGGGAAAAATGCCGATGCCGGGCCATAGTGCGGTGAATCCGAGTCCGTGCACGCCGACTTCGAGGACGTCGATCACCACCATGTCGCCGGGGTTGGCGCCGGTGAGCTTGATCGGACCGGTGGCGGGATTCACGAACGGCAGGATCACGTCTTTCGCCGACAGCTTGTCGTCGATGTGCGTGATGAGATGACCGCCGATGTTGAGCTCGGTTTCGACTTCGAAGGTTTCGCCGGGACTGACCTCGGCGACGAAGGAGTCGGTTGCGGCAAGCGCGTATTTCAGCACGCCCTTGCGGATCACCTGCCGGTTCTCGGGTGCGTTCATGCGAGTGCTCCTATGCGGTGTGAAACTGCACTTCTAGTCGAATTTGCGCCACGGCATCAACAGACGCTCGAGCTTGCCGACCAGGAACGACAGGAACAGTGCGAGGACAATGGTCGCTGCGAGTGCCGCGAACACCTTGGAAATAATATACAGACTTCCGGCTT
>JBBRGM010000507.1:0-3707 GCA_038240725.1 Burkholderiales bacterium
ACTCGCCGGCGGCGGCATGTAGTGATCGAGGATCTGTTTGCCGGGATCGCCGGGCGGCACCTGGCCTTGCCACAGAATGGCGTGCGCGATTGCCGCCCAGAACGTCGCGACGATCAGCGCCATCACGATGCCGGCGATGAAGCCGATTATCTGCGTCGGAATGCGAATGCCTTTCGACTTCGTGGTCTGATCGGCGGACAGATAACTGGCGAACTGGCGCACCAGCAAAACCAGCAGGCCGGTCATCAATCCGGTTAATGCGACCGTGCCGCCGCCGCCTTTCGAGACGACCACCGCGTAGACGGTTTGCCCGAATGAATCTACCAGCGTGAACACCAGGGTGATCGAGAACAACAGGAGCATCGCGCCGAGCCAGCGCGATAGCCGGTTGCGCGCCACCGCGGCCGAGTCGGAGCCGCCACGTATGAGCGACAGCCCGTAGATAATTGCGGTCAAGATCGCGCCGATGTAGACATAGCCGAACAGGGCCTTGGCGACATCCTTATGCGGCACCCAGTACATCCAGGCCGCAGGCGCCGCAGCAAACCCTAAAGCCGAGCATGCAACCACGAAGATCAGCGCGAGCAGCGGATAGTTGAGATGAAACCAGCGGCCGCGCACCGCGCGCAGGCCTTTGCCCTGCCGGCTTTGCGTCAACCAGTAAGCCGCGCCGAGCGGCACGATGGTAAATGCCGCGATGAAGGTCGGCAGCAACAGCCACGCGCTGCCCCAGAAATGCGGCAACGTCGCGGTGCCGATATGTCCTTTGAGAAAATGGAGTTGGTCGAACTGCCAGACCCACGCACGCATCGCGGTCATAAACAGAAATATCGTCAGCAGCGTGATGCCTAGCACGTATTGAATCGCCGCCCAGTTGCGAATGTAGATTGCCGCCGCGGAGTAATAGTCGCCCGCGCCGGTCGGCGCGATGTAGCGGCCGTTTTCGCGCAGCCAGCGGATCGGCGCGGAATTTGTGTCGGTGAGCGCCTCGCGCGCCTGCTGCAGAGATTGCGTCGGTGTCGCGGTCTCGCCACCGGTGACGAACAGCTTGCCGACGAAGCCGCCGAAGTAGCCGCCGCCGGAAACGGTCGAGAGAAAATCGACGTTCTTGAGCAGACCGGATCTGGCGAGCGACTGAAAGATGCCCAGCGAAAAAGTCGCGCTGCGAATGCCGCCGCCGGATAGCGCGACGCCGATGTGCGGGTCTGCGCCGGTCAACCCGAGCGCCGCATGCCGCTCGTCGATGAGCTTGCGCTCTTGCCTGCCCAGCTCTTCAGGGTAGATATCGCCCGATGCCACGCAACCCGGACGCGTAACGTCCTCGATCGCGGTGTCTCCATTCGTGGGTGTCTGCACGTCAACCCCTTTTTATAGTTGCCCTGCGATTATTGCGCCGAACTGTCCCTCGCGAGAATTGCGCGGCGTCGTATTGCCATCATGTCAGGATGACGCTAAGGCGAACAGATCGATGAGATACAAGCCGCCGGCGCTGCCGAACGGAATCAGCACGGCGCGCACCAATGGCTGTTCGGTAAACGGCACGAAAGCGCCGGTGCGAATCGCGCCGATCTCTTCGATCATCGCTTCCAGATGCGCGGCTTCCGGGTACGCGTCCGTCGCGTGCCCCTTGCTCTTCAGCAGCAGCGTACGCAAGCGCTCGAGACTGAGCCGGCGTGCGCGCGCCGCAGCGCGCTGCATGAGAAATGCGTTGACGCAGCCGACCACGAATCCGAAACCGAACACGATCGCGAGCGCAACGGGGATGTCCCAGTTGTCGAAGATCGACCAGCGCGCGACGATCATCAACGCCAGCAGCACGAACGGAAAATACACGAGCGGGCCGATGGCTTCGGTGCGCCGTGCGATAAAGTGCACGTCGATCCACGGTTCGAGCACCTCACCGGCGATCGCTTCGTCGGTCTCCGTTCTGACGCCGATCTTCTGCGCGAACTCGCGCCGCGTTTCATCCGGCCAGTCGCGTGCGCCGATCTGCGTCATCAACTCGTCGATGAAGTTGCCGCACAAGCGGATCGTTGCGTTAACGCTGAACAGCAGCAGCACGAACACGGCAGCGACGGCCAGGATCAGAATCCGATCGACCCGCTCGGCGATCAGCCCGCGGATCGGATGATTCGGCGCGCCCAGCGTCGAGAACAAAAGACCGGCAACGACGACGAAGATGAATGCCCACACCAGCGACCACATCATGATCACCGTCCACGATCCCGAGCGCACGTACTGCGACCACAGCATCGCGATACGCGGCACGCCGGTGGTTGCGTCGCGAAGATCGAACTCACCGCTGATGCGCTGCCAGGGCTGACGCGTATCCTCCACGCGCGGCAGATGGAACTGTTGCTCGAGCGCGTCGTCGTTGCGCTTGATCGCGCGAAACAGATAGACGAGAAAGCACACGCCGAGAATCAGCCCGAGCAGACGGATCAGCTCCGAGGGCCAGATGCTCACACCTTCGCTCCAGATGAACGGCTCGCCGCGCGGGTCCGTCACGCTGATGAACATGAGCAGAACCACGAACAGAATCAGCCCGGCAAACAGCAGCGCCGGCGCCAGCACCGCCATCCAGTTTGCGTTGACGTCATGACCGCGTCCCGCATTGATCGCGAGCATCAACGGGTCGAGCACGATGGGCCGCGTGACGCGGCTCACGCACAGCAATCCGAGAATCGCCACCAGCGACGCGAGGCCGATGATGAGGCTCATCACGTTGTGCAGATCCCGACCCGGCGGATGAATGTCGGCGCAAGTCGCGAGCCGCCCGCACTGCCCTTCGGACTCGCGCAGATCGATCGCACGCGTGCGGCCGAGCTCGAACACGCGCGGCGTGCGCAGCCATTCGGTCAACCGCTCCAGCGAAATGATCGACGATGCGGTCTCGCGTGCCTCGTTCGAGGCGTTGACGGTGTGCGTCATCGGGTCCGGGCAGCGCTCGTCGCGATACGTGTTGCTGCCCGGAAAGGCGCTATGCAAAGCAACGCGCGTCGCGTAATACGCCGCCGTTTCGTAGCTGCCGCGAAACGGTGGGATGTGTCGCTGCAAACACGGCGCCAGCTCCAAACCGAAACCGGATGAAACCACGACGTTGCGCGTCCAGTTGTATTCCTGCGGATTGAGCAAACGCGCATCGAGATCCGTGGTGAAGAAGACCGCGCGCGGAACGCTCGCGCGCAACGCTCGCAGGATAGTGATCTTGTCGTACACGTCGCTGCCGAGCACGCCGATGGCGCCGATCTCGCCTTCGCCCTCGCGGCGCAGGCGATCGTTCTCGACGCCGATGCGTGCCTCCAGGCGGCGCAGATAATCGAGCTGCTTCGGTCCGTCGGCGCGCTCGAGCGCTTGCGTAGTGCCCGCGCCGGTTTTGTTTTGCTCGGTCGCGGGCCCCGGTGCCGCACCCGGCGCAACGCCGTCGAGCCCGCGCAGATAGCTGAAGCGCGACACGCGGCACGATTGTCCACGCTCGCCGTTATGCGGCTGCGGCTCGCTCAGGTCCGTCTCGCAGATGCGCTCGAGACCGGCAGCGCGCGTAAATGCGCTCGGCAGCATGCGCCCGTAGTACGTATCCCATTCTGAGATGAGCGCGACGTGACTGTTCGATCCATCGCCGCTGCGCACGCTTACGCCGCGCGTTTCCAGCTCTTCGACGAGCGATAGGGTCAGGCGATCGTCCGACGCACTCGCGGGCGCAAACC
>JBBRGM010000508.1:0-3701 GCA_038240725.1 Burkholderiales bacterium
GCTCAAGAGGATGTGTTGCGACATGAATTACGTCACGTTCGCTTGTACGCAACCGCTGTGGATCGCGCGGCAGCTCAGCTTGAACGAGAGTTGTTTGTCCGCTTCAACACCTCGATGCTGCGTGGCATAGAGCAGGAGCTCCTGGAACAGATTCAAAGCGAGCTGCGTGAGCGCTGGTTTCCCCGTCTGGAGACGCTACTGGATCAGTCAGCGCCGGCGCATACCGCTCTGGATCGCGATGCCGATGAGCAAACTCTCATTACCTGCGAGGGCGCCCTGCCGAGCATCGTGAGGGAAATAAATGCGAGGACGCGCAGCGAATAATGCGCCGAGCGCAATGCGCGCAGGCGGTGACATTGCGTGAAGGTGCCCACCAAGCCACAGTGGTGCCGCCCCGGTAAGCCTTCCACATATTCCTAGGAGACCGCGCACGACGGCGGACTACGTCGAAGGCTTTGCCACCGTGGCTGGTGAGCAAGCCAACTGTATTGCGCGTCGCGATCCAGTTCCAGCACAGTGACTAAATTGTGAGACTGAGAGTTGCTCGGCTGGTCGAGCACCCATCGCAGTCCTACTAAAGCGGTTGCGCCACCGCCATAGTGTTTTCTGCGTGGGTATGGCGACGGGACCCCGCAGCATCGTTCCCGCGTGGCCGTGTCTTTGCGATCTCGAGACGATCTTGGATCTTGCTGGACGTCTCACCGAGAATTCGTGCGCCTTGGCGAAGAGAACCTCATTACGCTCCCTTAGGCACCGCATTTCCTTGAATCCATCTGGTATGAGTTCGGGAGCTACAAAGGAATTCTATGGACGTTAACGCGACACGAAAAATGAGTCCACACACCGCATTCACAACTTCGGTCATGCCAGGCTACCTGCAGCATCACCTGCTACAGCGTTGGGTAATGCAGACAGCCCAGCTTACGCGCCCCGATCGTATCGTGTGGTGCGACGGATCTGAAGACGAATATAAAACGCTTTGTGCGGAGCTCATACGCAGCGGTACCTTCACCCCACTGAATCATGAAAAACGACCGCGCAGTTTCGCCGCGCGCTCCGATCCGGGTGATGTCGCACGCGTAGAAGATCGTACGTTCATTTGCAGCAAGCAAAAAAGCGATGCGGGTCCTACCAATAATTGGATGGATCCCGATGAGATGAAAACGAAGCTGCGCAACCTGTTCGAAGGCTGCATGCAGGGGCGCACGCTGTACGTCGTTCCATTCAGCATGGGCCCGATCGGTTCACCGCTGGCTAAGATCGGCGTGCAGATCACGGATTCAGCCTACGTCGTGGTGAGCATGCGTCTGATGACGCGCATGGGCCGCGCGGCGATAGAGGCGCTGGGTAAGGACGGCGACTTCATCCCATGCCTGCATTCTGTCGGCATGCCGCTCGCAGCGGGTCAACCGGATGTTCCCTGGCCATGCAATCCGACGCACAAATACATCGTGCACTTTCCGGATGAACACTCGATCTGGTCGTTCGGCAGCGGTTACGGCGGCAACGCACTGCTGGGCAAGAAATGCCTCGCTCTGCGCATTGCGTCCAACATGGGCCGCGCGCAGGGCTGGCTCGCTGAGCATATGTTGATTCTCGGCGTCGAATCGCCGACCGGCGAAAAAACCTATGTCGCTGCCGCGTTTCCGAGCGCGTGCGGTAAAACAAATTTCGCCATGCTCATCCCGCCAACCGGCTTCGCCGGCTGGAAAGTAACCACGATCGGCGATGACATCGCATGGATCAAGCCGGATGCCGAGGGCAAGCTGCGCGCGATCAACCCTGAGTACGGCTTCTTCGGCGTCGCGCCGGGCACCTCCGAGCAATCCAACCCGAATGCGATGGCGACGCTCGCGGGCGATTGCATTTTTACCAACGTAGCGACCACGTTGGATGGCGACGTCTGGTGGGAGGGCATGACGGATACGCCGCCCGCAAACCTCATCGACTGGCAGGGCCGGCCGTGGACTCCGGGATCCGGCACCAAGGCCGCACATCCAAATGCGCGTTTCACGGTAGCTGCAGCGCAATGTCCGTCAATCGACGCAGACTGGGAGAGTCCCGCCGGCGTACCGATCTCAGCGTTTATCTTCGGTGGCCGACGCAGCGACACCGTGCCGCTGGTATATCAAAGCTTCGGTTGGTCAGACGGTGTATATGCCGCAGCCACGATGGGATCGGAAACGACCGCGGCAGCAACCGGCAAGGTCGGTGAAGTGCGGCGCGATCCCTTTGCGATGCTACCTTTCTGCGGTTATCACGTCGGCGACTACTTCGAGCATTGGCTCCAGATCGGCCGTTCGATCGCAACGCCGCCGCGCATCTTTTGCGTGAACTGGTTTCGCAAGAGCAGCGACGGCAAGTTCTTGTGGCCGGGATACGGCGAGAACATGCGTGTACTGAAGTGGGTGGTGGAACGGTGCCAGAATCGCGTCGGTGCCGCGCAGAGCGTGCTGGGGTGGATGCCCCGCTCGGAGGATCTGGACTGGTCCGGGTTCAACGGTGCTGCGCGCGATCGCTATTGCGAGCTGATGTCGATAGATCGCGATGCGTGGATTGCAGAGTTGTCGCAACACGAGTCCTTGTTCGGCAAACTCGGAGACAAGCTTCCTCGCGAGCTGCTGCGACGACGCGAAGCGTTGGCCGCAAACCTTGTTCGGCAGAACGCTGGCGATTGAAGGAATAGCAGAACGGGCTTATCCAGAGTCTGAGCGGGTTATTTTCGCGCCAATGATTGAAGGGGTGCTGCAACGCGGATTACCCGGGCCTGCGGCAGCACATTGTTGCCAAGGCATTGGCTCGCTTTCCCTTACGTGTGCAAACAGCGCCCTTCTTAATGCTCGGCTAAGTCACCGCGGGCTAACCCATCCGTCTGGTGAGCATTCACAACCTTGATTCCTGCTTGCGCCAACGGCTAGATGCATTCATAGGAATTGATCTGCTGCAATGTATGCGGGATTGGCCAGGCTCCACCGGCGGTAGCCAGTTCAGCGATGTCGATGGTGCGCGGCGGCTGAGAGCATCGGATCGGGCCGCCGCGGGTCCCTCCAGCGTGATTGGCCTTATCCCGCAACGGCGCCCGTCGGATGGCCCCTGCCTTGTAACGAGGATGGAATTACCCCAATCCTTACAGAGCGAGTAATAGGATCCATCGGCCGCCGCGCTTTACCGGTTGACGCAATCGCGTGACCATCAGAAGTTTTCTCAACTACACCCCTGGATTGGCCGTTAATTGTCCGGTGAATAGCGCATCGAGCGTAAGTGCACTTTGCTCACCAGACGATCACTCTTAAAAACGCTAACCGGTGTTTCTCCTTCTGAAATGATTTCGGCTGTTGGAAGTCTGCATGGTCGGCACGTATAGCTTCGGGCTCGTTCTACTATCGATCGCGGTTGCGTTCCTGGCATCCTATATTGCCGTCGATTTGGCATCGCGCGTTGCCGCCTCGAAATCCGGGACAAGCGCACGCTATTGGCTTGTAGGCGGCGCGCTGACCATGGGCACCGGCATCTGGTCGATGCATTTCATCGGGATGCTGGCCCTGCACCTGCCATTGGAAATCTCCTACGACATTCCCATCACGCTAGTCTCGCTCTTCACAGCGATCATCGTCTCCGGGTTTGCGCTTCATGTAATCAGCTTGAGCGTTCTGAGCCTTTCGCGGCTCCTAATTGCCGGAACATTGATGGGTATCGGCATC
>JBBRGM010000509.1:0-3693 GCA_038240725.1 Burkholderiales bacterium
ACTCCAGATCGTCGCGTTGGGAATAACGCAATCCGAGCTCCAACGTACGACCGGTCTGCGGCCGCAAATTATTGGCTGCGACGATCAGCTCGTCGAGATTCGGGTTGCGGAAGTTACGCGAGACGCTGGCGCAGCCGGTGATGTACTCGGCCGCCTCCCATGTGAGTCCGAGATCGAGCGCGCGATTGTTCCAACTGCCGCCTTGATTCTTCGGCGGCTGAAACCCATTCACGCAATTGCTTAGCACGGGCACAGGCGTCGTACCTCCAGAAGGAATTTGAAACGTAGTCTGGCAGACGCTGGTATAGAGCGAGTCCTGTACGTCGCTGCGAAAGTGATCGAGGCGCACGCCGGCGTTGAGCGCAAGTCCATGCGGCGCACGCAATGTCGTGCTCGTGTAGTAGCCCTGCCAGTCAACGTCGCCCGTGCGGCGCGTCGAGCTGCCGATGTTCGACGTGCCATTGTCGGCTCGCACGTAGTCCGCACGCTGTAGATCCACGCCGGCCGTGATCGTCTGCGGCAGTCCGAGTGCTTCGAATTGCTGGTCGTAATGCACCCGCGCGTCTTTGCGCTGCGATGTTATCAACGACTGCTGCGCCGCAGGCGACAGCAGCGGCGTGTAGCCGATGATGAAAGGATTGTCCCGATCGCGATAACTCAGCTTTACCGAAAGCTGCCCGTCGCTCCCGATGTCGACTCGCGTGCCAAACGAGTAGAGATCGTCCGTCGTCGAACTCGTATCGAACGGCGCGTTCGACGATCGCCGCGCATCCGCGCCTGCGGCGAATGCCTGTGCGCCGACCGGTCCCGGAAACCCGGTCGTATCTTCGTGATGAGCGGCGCGCAGAGACACGTCCGAGAGACCGAGCTTCGACGGAAACCAATGCAATTCGGCGGATCCATCGCGAGCCGACACCGCATTGTTCTGGCGGTAGCCGTTGGTGTTGAAGCTGCTGGCATTGACGGCGCCGGCGAACGCGCCGGTGCCGGCGCTGACATTAGCGCGCAAATCCGTGGTCTGGTATGAGCCGACACGACCGAGCAAATCCAGATGCAGTTTCCCATCCGGATCGGGATGTCTGGTGATGATGTTGATGACGCCGCCCACGGCGCCGCTGCCGTAACGCACCGCGCCGCCGCCGCGAATGATCTCGACGCGCTCGATCTGCGACATCGGGATGGTCGAGAGATCTGCACCGGACGAATCGGTTTCGTTGAGGCGCTCGCCATCGACCAGTACGAGCACATTGCTGCCTGCGGTTGCTCCCATGCCGCGCATGTCGATCGTCGCGTCTTTGCCGTTGCCGAACAGGCTTTGCAAATTCAGATTGGCGCCGCGGCTTAGCAAATCCGGCACGGAGGTGGCAGTGGATCGCGCAATGTCCGTCGCTGTTATGACGGTGACGCTGTGCGGTGTCGTGCGTACCGTGCCGCTCGCGCTCGGCGCGGTGATGACGACCTCGTCGCCCGTGGCAACCGGCTCAGCGTAGGCGCGGCAGATGATCGCCGCGCCTACCAACCCGAGCGCGACCAGCGCGTGGCCGCGTCGAGCTCCCGCGAGTCTAAGCGTCAAACCCGGTCGATGTTGCCGAGGCTCGCGGCTCTCGGCGACAGCGTGAAGCAGCCGCATTCGGTTGCGGTCTTATCGTGTGCTGCGTTTGTTACCGATGCAGCTTTCTGCGCATGCCGGCGAACAGCAGCATTACACCGCCTGTCAGCAACAGCAATGGCATACCCGGCTCGGGCACGGCGATCACGGCCAAGTTATCCATCGCGAAGTATGCTGGCGTGTTGCTGCCGAACTGGCCGTTATCCGAAGAGCTCAGCGCGAAGTCGAGCGACGATACGGCGCCGAGACTAGTGAGATCGACGGAGCCCCAGGCATTACGAATATAGTCGCTGGCGTTGTTATTGAATCGATAGTCCGCGAGGTAATAGTCCACCGTCCCGGTCGTCGCACCGAGCGTATCTTTGCCGATGATGGTCAGCTTGAAAAAGTCAGGGTCGTTGCCGCTTGCGCCGCCGAACTTCTTCGCGAACGCATCGCCGTTCAGCATCGACAGCGCCGTGTACGTCGTGTTGGTGAAGTCGGCGCCCGTCACGATGCTCGGCGAGGCGAACTTGACGGTCGGTGTGCCGAAGAATGCGATGGCATAATTTGCCGAGCCGCCGGCGCCTGAACCGGCATACGCGCTGAACTCATTGCCGAATCCGGGCGTCGTGGTATCCGTCTTGTTCGAGTAGGTCCAGCCGCTCGAACAGCAGCCGCTGCCGAAATCGGTGAACGCGTGATTGAACGTGCCGGCGCCGCTGGTAAAGGTGGTCGTCGCTGCCGGTGCGTAGAAGCTGTTCGGCGCGAGCGGAAGATCGTCGAACGTGCTGATGACTGCCGCGTGTACCCCGGTGGCAATCGGCAGCAGAGCTGCGAGCGCGGTCAGCATCGTCATTTTTCGCGCGGTCGCCCCGCGTGCATTGCGGCGAACGCGTATCGGGCGCGTGCGTGACCTGCGGCGGAGGTAGCACGCCAACAACACAAATCCAGACGCGAGCAGCGCGACGCTCGATGGTTCCGGCACGGCGGTAGTCAGATGCAGCGCACCGACTGCTTCCAGATCGAACCCGCCGCTGTCGGAAGTCGGATACGGATCGTAGATCGGATGCGGGCCGCCGAACGCCGGCGGATAGTTGTCGAACGCGCTGCCGTCACCGACGATGTCGACGATGCGGACGTACTTGACTGCGTTGACATTCAATCCCGCCACACCGCTTAGCTGAGCGAGATCGAACGGCGTGCCGTAGCCTGCGCGATATTTGCCGGCAAGGCCGTCGATGTTGGTTGGATCGGTTGCACCGAATGCGCCGGTCGGGCCGGGCGTGAACGAGACGCTCGGAAAGCGAAAGAAGTTGCTTCCGTCGGACGAGACTTCAACGTACGCAAGCTCGAGAAACGTGTCGCTGAAACTGTTTTCGAATACGGCCAGATCGGCGCCCGCACCGTTGAAGATCACGCCCGCGAAGGTCAGCGTGATGCTGCCGTGATCGCCGAGCGAAACGACGTCGGCGCTGTTGCCGGTTGCCGGGCCAAGCGCCAAGTTCGGCGTTCTGAACGTCGCGGACGCATTGCTGCCGGGCAGATAGTCCTGATAGCCGGTGGCCCAGCCGGCGAACCCCGGGTCGGTTTTGATGATGGCAGTTGAGCCCGCTTGACCAGCAGCCGGCGCGTATGGACCGGCGTTCGCGGAACCGGAGAAAAAAGCAAAACCGGAGATAACGACAGTGACGACGAATAGCGATGCTGCGTGCAGCATAAAGCCTCCCACGTTGCCGAACGCGACCCCGCGTCGGCACGAAACAACGGATACCGACTGCTGCTGGCAAACTGTGGGATGGAGGACACGCGTCAGCCGGAACAATCTCCGAGGGAAAAATGTCCCCGAGGGAAAAATTTCCGGGCGTCGTCTCGCCAGCCCGTTGCCCGCCGCAACGATCGGTGCTAATGCGTCAGGCCGGTCTCCGGGCTCACGAGTGGTCGTTACCTGCAGTCCGCCTTCCCATGTCGCAAACACAGTGGCTGGGTTGGACTGCTTCGACTCGCTTACCGTTGCGGGGGCAGCGCCGGATTTGTGGAGTTTCCACGCACCGAACTTCCCGATTAACCCCTGCGGACGATCGCCGCACAGGG
This sequence comes from Burkholderiales bacterium, assembly GCA_038240725.1. Lineage (GTDB taxonomy): Bacteria > Pseudomonadota > Gammaproteobacteria > Burkholderiales > SHXO01 > SHXO01. The sequence continues at coordinate 3,683 of JBBRGM010000509.1, forward strand.
CACCTGACGCG
>JBBRGM010000510.1:0-3693 GCA_038240725.1 Burkholderiales bacterium
CGAACGTCGATCTCAAGGGCTTCACTCCCGAGTTCTACAAATTCCTGACCCTGTCAAAACTCGAACCTGTACTCGATAACTTGCGGTGGCTGAAGCACGAAACGGATGTCTGGTTCGAGATCACCACCTTGCTCATTCCGGGCAAAAACGATTCGGATGACGAGCTCACTCGCTTGTGCGCGTGGGTTGCGCGCGAGCTCGGCCCCGACGTCCCGCTGCACTTCACCGCGTTCCACCCGGATTACAAGATGAACGATCTGCCTGCGACACCGGCGGCGACGCTCACGCGCGCGCGCGACATCGGTTTGCGCGAAGGCTTACGCTACGTCTACACGGGAAATGTGCACGACTCGGTCGGCGGCACGACGTTCTGTCCGGCGTGCGGCGAAGCGCTGATCGTGCGCGACTGGCATCAGATCTTGAAGTATCACCTCACCGGCGATGGCCGTTGCTTGTCGTGCGCAGCGCCAATCCCCGGACGCTTCGAAGGCTTCAAAGGACAGTTCGGCCGCCGGCGCGTGCCGGTGCGAATCGCCGCGACGACGTAGGAGAAGTTTTTCTGAGCGCCCCGGCTAGGCGCGTCGTTCGGCCGATGCGATCGTAGTCGCGAGCAGCATGGTGATAGTCATCGGGCCGACGCCGCCCGGCACCGGTGTGATCCAGCCGGCTTGCTGTTTCGCAGATTCGAAATCGACATCGCCGGCGAGCTTGCCATCCGGCAAACGATTGATGCCGACGTCGATCACGATGGCGCCCGGCTTGATCATGTCGCCGGTGATGAATCGCGGCTTGCCGATCGCCAGCACGAGAACATCCGCACGCCGCGTGTGATCCGCAAGCCCGCGCGTTTTCGAAGTGCAAATCGTCACCGTCGCGCTGCGCGCCAGCAGCATCAGCGCCATCGGTTTGCCGACGATGTTGCTGCGGCCGACGACGACCGCTTCCTTTCCTGCAAGCTCGGCGCCGATGCTGTCGAGCATCGCCATGCAGCCTGCCGGCGTGCACGGTGCGAATCCCTCGCGTCCGACGACCAGACTGCCGACGTTGTGCAGATGAAATCCGTCGACGTCTTTGCGCAAATCGATCGTCTCCAGGACTTTGGTTTCGTCGACTTGCTCGGGCAGCGGCAACTGCACGAGGATGCCATCGATATTTGCGTCCGCATTCAACTGCTCGATGCGTGCGAGCACCTGCGCTTCGGTCGCGCTGGCCGGCATCTCGTGCAATTCCGAATGTATGCCGATGTCGCCGCACGCTTTGATCTTGTTGCGGACGTAGACGCGCGATGCGGCGTTGTCGCCGACGAGAATTACTGCGAGTCCCGGTTTGCGTCCCGCCATTGCGAGCTTTTCAACGCGGAGCTTGAGCTCCGCACGCAGTTTCGCCGCAAGCGCGACGCCGTCGATGATTTGTGCGGTCATGTGAGTTGTCTAGGCGACGCGGCCGCGGTGACCGCGGTCGGCAGATCCGGGAGAATCAAGCCAATGTCGATGAAGCCAGCGCGCTCCCGTCGCTCGCCTTCTCGATTTGTGCGAGCGTGGAATAAAACACGGGGCCATTGCCCATGTCGGACACTTCCTGGGTGGTCAGCGCGTTCACGTTGACGCCGCCTCGCATCTTGGAACCTTGCAGTTGCTTGGGCGCGCCGATCACACCGGGCAGCAGGCCGTCGACGACGTGCGCATAGCCGAACGCCTCACCGCGGTCGTTGAACAGCCGGCACAGATCGCCTTCTGCGATCGCACGTTCCGAGGCATCCTGCACGCTGATTTCGAACGTCGGCCGCGACATCATCTGCTGCAGCCGATCGACGTGCTGGAACGTGGCGCCGATGAAGTAATGCGTCGCCGCGCTCAGCACCTGCAGCGGGAAGCGTTTGCGTGCCTCGGTTTGCTCGAAGCCTTCGCGCTCGATCAGGTGCGTCGGCAGCGGATCCAATCCCAACTTGGCGAGCGCTTCGGAATAGATCTCGATCTTGCCGCTCGGCGTCGGCCATTTGCCGCTATTGATGCCGGGCCGCCGCGGCGAATCGACCGCGGTACGCGCCCAGCCTTGCAGCTTGAGTTTCTCCAGGGTCACGCCCTCGAAGATCGGATTGAACGCAGGATCGAGCGCCTCGGCGATCATGTGCTCGTCAGATTCCGAAAAACACGGATCGTCGTAACCCATCGCCTTCGCCAGACGCCGAAACATCTCGCCGTTGTCCAGGCTCTCGCCGAGCTTCTCGATCGCCTGCTGACTGTAGCCGACGTAGTAGTTGCCGTACGCCCCGTGCAGGTCGGCATGCTCGAGCTGCGTGTCGGCCGGAAGAACGATGTCGGCGTAACTGCATGTGTCGGAGAAAAATGTGTCGTGCACGACCACGAAAAGATCGTCGCGCATCAGCCCTTTTCGCGCGCTCTGCGTGTCGGGAACGCAATTCGCGGGATCGCTGTTCCAGCAGAAGAATGCCTTGATCGGCGGCGCCAGTGCCGTGTCGTTGAGCGCGCGTCCGAGCTGGATCATGTTGATGGTGCGCGGTGTCCGCCCGTTGAGCAGATCCGGCCGCTGCAGCTTGGCGAGATCGACGCCGCGCGTTTCCGCACCGGTACTGACGCAGATGCCTGCGCCACCGGTCATCGCCCCGGTGATCGCGGGGAGAACGGTAATCGCCCGCATCATCGAGCCGCCGTTGTCGTGCCGCTGGATGCCCCAATTCGCGCGGATGAACGATTTCTTTGTTCCGGCATACAGCAGCGCCAGCTTCTCGACGTCCGCCGCCGCAACGCCGGAGATCTGCTCCACGCGCTCGAGCGTATATTCCGGCAACTTGTCGGCCAGCAGTTGTTCCCAGCCGACCGTGTGCGTGCGTAGGAATGCTTCGTCGTGCAGCCCGCGATCGACGATCACCTTCATCATGCCGAGCGCGAGCGCCGCGTCGGTGCCCGGACGCGGCTGCACGTGCCAATCGGCAAACGCGGTAGTGCGCGTCATGCGCGGATCGATGGCAACGATCTTCGCGCCGCGCCGGCGCGCTTCGTTAATGAACGGCATCGCATGCACACCGGTGCTGACCAGGTTCGTTCCCCACAGCAACACCAGGTCCATTTCCGGCAGATCTTCGATGTTCGCCTCGCCTGCGCGGCCGATGGTGTGCATGAGCGCAGCCGCGCCCGCAGCGGTGCAGATGGTCCGCAGCAAACGCGCCGCACCCATCTGATTGAAGAATCGCTCGCCCATGCCGGAGAAGCCGAGTACGCCCAGCGTTCCCGAGTATGAGAACGGCTGCACGGCTTCGGGCCCGTACTGATCGATGACCGCATGCAATCGCTGCGCGATTTCTTGCAGTGCCACCTCCCAGGTGATGCGCTCGAATTTCGCGTTCGGCCCCTTCGGTCCGACACGCCGGCGCGGATACAGCACGCGGTTGGGGTTATAGATGTAGTCGAGGTAGTTGTTGACCTTATTGCAGAGATAACCGCGCGTGATCGGATGCGTGGGATCGCCTTCGACCTTCACCGCTTTGCCGGTGCTCGTATTCACCGTAACACGCATCGAGCACGCGTCCGGACAATCGTGCGGACAGGTCACATGCACCGTCTTGAGCTTCGGTTCGTGCTTTAGCGCGGCAGCGTTGAGTTCGGTCAGCAGGCCCATATTGGGGATCGCTCCGGGCGAGAGGGAAAGATTGCAGCTATTCTACGCTGCCACGGT
>JBBRGM010000511.1:0-3667 GCA_038240725.1 Burkholderiales bacterium
GTACCGGCCCGATTCGCAAGTGCAGCGCCAGTCGCTGGCGCGCTCGATCATCACGCAAAGACTACCGATCTTTGCGCTGCATGCGAAAACCCTGGTCGTCGACTCGCAGGTCGTCTACATCGGCACATACAACCTGGATCCGCGTTCGGAGAATCTCAATACCGAGGCCGACGTGATCGTCCACAATGAAGCACTGGCGCGCACGGTTGAGGCTGCGATCGATATCGACATGCGGCCGGGCAATAGCTGGAACGCGGCCAGCGACAACCCCGATCAGTACGTCCCGTTCGGCAAACGCAGCAAGGTGCGCTTCTGGCAGCTGGTACCGATCAAGCCGTTACTGTAGCGCTGCGAGCCGGCATTTGTTCGAGGCATATTCTCGGCGCGCGATCCTGTCGGAGACTACCCTGTCGGGAATCCGCTGGACAGTAGCCGAGCGTGTACGCCATAAATGCTCGCGCGCATCACGCGTCCTCGGCGGGTACAGGTCGTACGCTGCCCGGAATATTGGAGATAACGATGAACGAAGAGATTTTGAACCTCAGCATACGCAGCTTTCTAAAAATGGTCGGCATCAACTCGCAGCGCGCTATCGAGCAGGCGGTAGCGAAGGCAATCGCCGAGGGCTCGATCACGGGCACGCAGCCAATGCCGGCGAAGATGACGCTGCAGATAGCGCACGTCAATCTCGAGGTGCAGTTCGATGGCGAGATCAAGCTGGACTAGACAGCGTGTCGTGCTGCTGGATCTGCGGCTCATAAGCATCGCTGTAGCGACGAAGCGCGTGGTGACTGGACGCTTCTTTGCTGTACTCGCCGGGCCGCGGCAAGGCGTCGCCGTATGCTTGTGTGCCCTACTCGCCGCATGCGCCGAGTCCCCGAATTTCCCGCACGCCGCACCGAATACCGGCAAACGCCACGCACCGGTCGAGCAGGAATTCCACTCCGCCGATCTGCTCAAATCCGATATCGACATCGCTGCCGAAGTCCATCTCCAGGAAAGCCTGGCATCGTCGCGGCTGCTGATGGAGAAACTCTATCGACGCAATCCGCGCGAATGGCGCAAAGGCAACTACGGCAGCATGGACGCTGCGCTGGATCGTGCGTTCGATCCGCAAGCCGAGTTTTTCTTTCCCGAATTAGGTAACGCGCGCGGTGTCGAAGCGCTGCTGCTTGGGCTGAAACCTGAGTATTCCGGCGATCGTGTATTTGCCTTCGGCGTCGGACTCGCGAGCATGATCTACATCGCGTACAACGGCAAGACGCAGTTCTATCTCACCAACAGCCTGGACGCGCAAAAGTTGTACAACTCATCGCGCAATGTCGAGATCGCCGCGTGGAAACTGGCGAACGCTCGCGACGCGCATGGCGTGCTGTTGCTGATCTCTAACGACATGCGAAGCGACGCGAGTAATCTTTCCTTCGAGCGCGAATTGGGCAAGATGATCGCTTATCAAGACGCGATGGCGCAGATCGCCGCGCAGCGAACCAACCGGACTATCCGCCGCGTGGTGCAGACGCTCGCAACCGCCGTGTTCCTGCCGATCTAGCACGCAAATCCGTCAAGGAAATCAGCGTCGCCGAAGTCGCGCCGCCTTCTTTGGTAAGGTGTCGCAATACGCCATCGATTACTCGAGACCAACATGTCGAATACTGTTTCGCCCGCTCTCGCTTTACCTGCCGGCATTCGTTCGCGCTTCATCGAGAACATCAACGGGCTGCGCATGCATATTCTGGAGGCCGGCTTCGAACAGCGCGGCCGTCCCTGCGTTCTGCTCCTACACGGGTTCCCCGAGCTGGCATACAGCTGGCGCAAGGTCATGCTGCCGCTCGCGGCGGCGGGCTTTCACGTGGTCGCACCGGATCAGCGTGGCTACGGCCAAACGCAGGGCTGGGAGGCCGACTACGACGGCGATCTCAACTCGTTTCGCGTCCTCAACATCGTGCGCGACGCTCTTGGTTTGGTCTCAGCGCTCGGCTACCCTTATGTCGCTGCGGTGATCGGCCACGATTTCGGCTCGCCGGTAGCCGCGTGGTGTTCGCTGGTGCGCCCGGACGTATTTCGCTCTGTCGTATTGATGAGCGCGCCGTTCAGCGGCCCGCCGCCGTTGCCGTTCAATACTGCGAGCCCGCCTGAAACCACCAATACCAGTGCGCCCGCCTCGAACATCCATGAAGATCTGGCGGCGCTGCCGCATCCGCGCAAGCATTACCAGTGGTACTACTCAACGCGCGCAGCCGACAACAACATGCGCCACGCGCCCCAGGGTCTGCACGCCTTCTTGCGGGCGTACTATCATTTCAAGAGCGCCGACTGGCCGGACAATAAACCTTATACGCTGCAGTCATGGAGCGCGATAGAGTTGGCGAAACTGCCCACCTACTATGTGATGGATCTCGACAAAGGCATGGCCGAGACCGTCGCGCCGGAGATGCCGTCCGCGGCGCAGATCGCTGCGTGCAAATGGTTGCCGGATGCGGAGTTGAGCGCGTATAGCGACGCGTATGGGCGCAGCGGATTCCAAGGCGGTCTGCAGTGGTATCGCTGCGCGACCGGCAGCCGCTTCGCCGCCGAGTTGCAATTGTTCTCCGGCCGCACGATCGATGTGCCGTCGATGTTTATTGCCGGTAGGAGCGACTGGGGCGTCTATCAGCGACCCGGCGATCTGGAGAAGATGCAGGGAAGCGTCTGTACCCAGATGGTCGGCTGTCATCTGCTCGAGGGTGCCGGCCACTGGGTCCAGCAGGAACAGCCCGAGGCGGTGAGCAAGCTCCTCGTCTCGTTCGTGCAGCAGCAGCGTCCGCGCGAGACGAAGTGATGATCTCGGCGCTCAGCTTGTTCAAACACTTTGCAGTGACGCGCGTGGCCCTCATATGATCCCATTCTCGATTCTCGATCTATCGCCGATTCCGATGGGTGGAACGCCCGCGGATGCATTGCGCAACACGCTAGCACTCGCCCAGCATGCGGAACGATTGGGCTATCAGCGCTACTGGCTGGCGGAGCATCACAACATGCCGGGCATCGCGAGCGCCGCGACCGCGGTGGCGATCGGTTATGTCGCCGGCGGCACCAGCAGCATTCGCGTCGGCTCCGGCGGCATCATGCTGCCGAATCATTCTCCTCTGGTCATCGCAGAGCAATTCGGCACGCTCGCGTCGCTGTATCCGAATCGCATCGATCTCGGTTTAGGCCGCGCGCCGGGTACCGACATGATGACCGCGCGCGCATTGCGCCGCGACGTAGCGACGAGCGCGGAAGAATTCCCGCAGGACGTGCAGGAATTGCAGCGCTACTTTGCCGTTGCAGAACCGCGCCAGCGCATTCGCGCCGTCCCCGGCAATGGACTCGAGGTGCCGCTGTGGCTGCTCGGCTCGAGTCTGTTCAGCGCGCAACTCGCGGCCATGCTGGGATTGCCGTTCGCATTCGCGTCGCACTTCGCACCGGACGATATGATGGATGCACTCGCCATTTATCGCAGCCGGTTCGAACCGTCGGCACAACTCGAACGCCCGTACGCGATGCTCGGTGCCAACGTACTGGCGGCCGACACCGATGAACAGGCGCGCCGCCAGTTCACCTCGCAGCAGCAGTCGTTCATCAATCTGCGTCGCGGCATGCCGACTCAGGTGCCGCCGCCGATCGATGACATCGATACGTATTGGAC
>JBBRGM010000512.1:0-3660 GCA_038240725.1 Burkholderiales bacterium
CGTGCGCAACTACACGATCGGCGACGTGCTGTCTCGTTACCATCGCATGAAGGGATTTCAGGTCATGCAGCCGATGGGATGGGATGCATTCGGGCTGCCCGCCGAGAACGCGGCCATGGCCAACGGGGTGCCGCCGGCGAAGTGGACGGACGACAACATCGCCTACATGCGCAAGCAGCTCAAGTCCCTGGGCTTTGCCATCGACTGGAGCCGGGAGCTTGCCACGTGCAAGCCGGAGTACTACCGCTGGAATCAGTGGCTGTTCCTGCGCATGCTGGAAAAGGATCTGGTCTACAAGAAAACCGGCGTCGTCAACTGGGATCCGATCGATCAAACCGTGCTCGCCAACGAGCAGGTGATCGACGGTCGCGGCTGGCGCACCGGCGCGCTGGTCGAGAAGCGCGAGATCCCGATGTACTACATGCGCATCACTGCGTACGCAGACGAGTTGCTGAGCGCGCTCGATAGCTTGGCGGGCTGGCCCGAGCGTGTGAAAGTGATGCAGGCCAACTGGATCGGTCGCAGCGAAGGCGTCGAGGTTTCGTTTCCGTACGAGGACGGCAGCGGCGTGCTGAAAGTCTTCACCACGCGCGCGGACACCTTGATGGGCGCGACCTACTGCGCGGTCGCTGCTGAGCATCCGCTGGCGACGCGCGCGGCCGCGAACAATCCGCAACTGGCTGCGTTCATCGAGCAGTGTAAGCGCGGTGCGGTGATCGAAGCCGAGATCGCGACGCAGCCGAAGGCGGGCATGGCAACCGGGCAGTTCGTCGTGCACCCCCTGTCCGGTGAAAAGCTGCCGGTGTGGGTCGCCAACTACGTGCTCATGGGTTACGGTGAAGGCGCGGTGATGGCGGTTCCCGCGCACGACGAGCGCGACTTCGAATTCGCCACGCAGTACCGGTTGCCGATCAAGCGAGTCGTGCAGTCCACGCGCGGCGCCTACGAAGACACGGTTGCGCCGTGGCAGGACGCGTACGCCGAGCCCGGTGTAACGATCGATTCCGGCGCGTTCAGCGGACTTGCCTTCGAAGCCGCGGTCGACGCGATCGCAGCGGCGCTCGAAGCTAAAGGCCTGGGCAAAAAACGTGTGCAGTATCGCCTGCGTGACTGGGGTATCTCGCGTCAGCGATATTGGGGCACGCCGATCCCGCTGATTTACTGCGAGCGTTGCGGCGACGTCCCGGTTCCCGACGATCAGCTCCCGGTGGTGTTGCCCGATAACTTGGTGCCGGACGGCACCGGCAATCCGCTGGCGAAGACGCCGTCGTTCTATCAGACCGCGTGCCCGACTTGCGGCGGCACTGCTCGGCGCGAAACCGACACGATGGATACGTTCGTCGATTCGTCCTGGTACTACATGCGCTATTGCTGCCCGGACGATGCCACGGCGATGGTCGACGACCGCGTGGGTTATTGGATGACGGTCGACCAGTACATCGGCGGCATCGAGCATGCAATCTTGCATCTGCTGTATTCGCGTTTCTGGACCAAGGTCATGCGCGATTTCGGCTTGGTACAGATCGACGAGCCATTCACCAATCTGCTGACACAGGGAATGGTGCTCAACGAAATCTTCTATCGCAAAAGCGACAGCGGCCGTATCACCTACTTCAACCCCGCCGATGTCGAACTGATTCTCGATGAGCGCGGCCAGCGCATCGGCGCCAAGCTCAAACTCGACGGCAAGCCGGTGGAATCGGACGGCATCGGCACGATGTCGAAGTCGAAAAACAACGGCATCGATCCGCAGGCGTTGATCGACGAGCATGGTGCCGATACTGCGCGCCTGTTCACCATGTTCGCGGCGCCGCCCGAGCAGACGCTGGAATGGTCCGACGCGGGTGTCGAAGGCGCGTTCCGATTCCTGAAGCGGCTGTGGCACTTTTGCGCAGAGTTTCAGCGGGCGGGCGGCGCGCAGACAGCGAATGACCCGTCAGCGTTGGCGAGGCAGGTCGCTGCATCGCCCGACCAAACTGCATTGCGGCACGAAATCCACGCGATTCTCAAGCAGGCCAATTACGATCTGCTGAAGTTTCAGTTCAATACCGTCGTTTCCGCCGCTATGAAAATTCTCAACGCGCTCGAGAAAGCGTACCGTGGCGCCGGCGGTGTTTCCGCCGTGCTCGCGTTCTCGCAGGAGAGCTTGCCCCTGGTGCGTGAGGCGCTCGCGATACAGCTACGTTTGCTCGCCCCTATCACGCCGCATCTGAGTTTTCACGTATGGCGCGAGCTCGGCCTGGGCAACGATGTGTTCGACGCACCGTGGCCGGAGCCCGATGAGAATGCGCTGAAGCTCGACGAGATCGAGCTGGTCCTGCAGGTCAACGGTAAACTGCGCGGCAGTATCAAAGTGCCCAGCGACGCAGTGCGCGCGCAAATCGAGCAGATGGCACTGGCCAGTCCGATTGCACAAAAGTACATCGAGGGCCAGTCGGTGAAAAAAGTGGTGGTGGTGCCGGGTCGCCTGGTAAACGTCGTCTTGTGAGGAAATCGTACATGTCGGCGCAACAGCAATCGCAAGGGATACCCGCAGAACCTCGTGCACGCAATCCGCGCTCGTCGTGGGCGAAGCGCGCTGTGCTCACTGTGTTTCTCGTTGCCTTGAGCGCTTGCGGTTTTCATCCGAGCGGCGATGCAACGATGCCGTTCGAGACGTTGTTTATCTCGGCGCCGGCATACTCGTCGTTCGCTGCCGAGATCAAGCGGTATCTCGCGAGCGGCAGTCGCGCTGTGCTGGTCGATCGGCCAGAGGATGCGCAAGCGACGCTGGATGTTTTCTCCGAGCTACAGGAGACGCAGATTCTGTCTATCTCTGCGAACGGCCGCATTCGCGAGCTACAGTTCCGCTACCTCGTCACCTTTCGGTTGCGCGACAAATCGCGCGACTGGATTGCGCCGACCGAGCTGGTGCTGCATCGGGATATGACCTACGACGACCAGGCGGTACTGGCCAAAGACAATGAGCAGGCGCTGTTGTTTCAGGACATGAAAGACGATGCCGTGCGACAAATCATTCGGCGGTTGTCGGCGGCGCGAGTGCCGTCTTGACGCGAATCGCAGCGACGCGCCGGTCGGTCGATTCATGATTCCGTCCGGCTCGGTCGGCGTCGTCGTACCGCAGATCGCGCAGTTCGACGTCCCAATCAAACTGCGCAGCGGGGCCGTGCTCGACCGCTATCACCTCGCGTATGAAACGTACGGCAAGCTGAACGCCGCACGCGATAACGCGGTGTTGATCTGTCACGCACTCAACGCGTCGCATCACGTTGCCGGCTTCTACGCGAACGATCCGCAGAATGTCGGCTGGTGGGATAACCTGGTCGGCCCGGGCAAACCGGTCGATACCGATCGCTTCTTCGTAGTCGGTGTGAACAATCTCGGCGGCTGTCATGGATCGACCGGCCCGGCCAGCATCGATCCAGCCACCGACAAGCCATGGGGCGCGGACTTCCCGGTAGTGACGGTCGAAGACTGGGTGCAAACGCAAGCGCGGCTGGCCGATTCGCTCGGCATCGAATGTTTCGCCGTCATCATGGGCGGCAGCCTCGGCGCGATGCAGGCGCTGCAATGGACGATCAGCTTTCCGAAACGCGTGCGCAGCGCCCTGGTAATCGCGGCTGCGCCCAAGCTTTCCGCACAGAACATCGCGTTCAACGA
>JBBRGM010000513.1:0-3636 GCA_038240725.1 Burkholderiales bacterium
GGTAGGTACCTTGGCGAGGAGCGCAACGATGCAGACGCCGCACCTGACGCAACCCAATAATCCGTCGTCTCTATAGAGGGACCGGGGTGCTTTGGGCCGATGGCCGCGTGGGCTCCTCCTGGTGTAGGCGGAGCTACACGGCGTCCTCGCCCTCTTGCCCTCGGCCCAAATCACCCAAGTCTTGCGACGCGCGTTGCGTCAAGTGCGGATGGATGCGAGGCGTCGCGACGAAGCCAAGGTAGGTACCTTGGCGAGGAGCGCAACGATGCAGACGCCGCACCTGACGCAACCCAATGATCTGTCGTCTCTATAGAGGGACTGGGGTGATTTTGGCCGATGCCCGCGTGGCCTCATCCTGGTGTAGGCGGGCTACACGGCGTCCTCGCCCTCTTGCCCTCGGCCCAAATCACCCCAGTCGCGCTCGCAAGACTTGTTCAGAGCTTCCTTAACTAAATGAAACTCGAAGTCGAAAGAGGTGCGGCCAATAAACACGGCCGCCGGGCGGTTGCAAAACATTGGCGATGGCTGATTCCCTCTACGAGACACTCGCACACATCCGCGCCTCCAACAATCGGATCTTGGAGGTTTCATTCGAAGGGTTCCGCTCGCGTTTCCGAAAAATCGTTCAGCGCATCAGCGATTCTGCCCTACTCCAGGCCGGTACCGTAGCCGTTGCGTGCGGCGCAGTCAGCATAGAGCGAGAACGAGCACGCCGCTTCCGCTGCGCCCAACGCTATCGCGGGAGAAACCCCGGACGGGATAAATCCTGGGTGGGAGAAACCCCGGCTCGATGCTTCGCGTTATACTGTATATAAATACAGGCCATACGTTGCCGTCGCCGCGTCGGTAGAGCTCGATTCCGGATTTCCTCCGGGCAACGACGAACCAACTCAGGCCATTCCATTTTTCGTGCGCTGATTTCCCGTTACTTATTTCATTTCCTGTTGCCCACTGACTTGCTACCGTGTTTCCTTCCTACGCCGAGCTGCATTGCCTCACCAACTTCTCGTTCCTGCGCGGGGCTTCGCATCCGGAGGAACTGGTCGAGCGTGCGGTCAAGCTCGGCTATTCGGCGCTGGCGGTAACCGATGAATGTTCCCTGGCCGGTGTGGTGCGTGCGCACGTGGCGGCGAAGGAAACCGGGCTCAAGCTCATCGTCGGGGCCGAGTTCGAAATCAAGCCTTCACCTGCAGCGAAATCTAAATCGGCGCAGCGCCAGCTTTCGACCGCGAGCACGCTGCGCTTCGTACTGCTCGCGGTAGACCGGCAAGGCTATGGCCGGCTCTCCGAGTTGATCACCCGCGCACGCCGGCAAGCCAAGAAAGGCGAATATCGCCTGACGCGCGAGGATCTCGATGGCGGTCTGCCCGGCTGCCTGGCGCTATTGTTACCAGCGCTGCCGATCGATCTGGAGCAGGCGCAATGGCTGGGACAGCGGTTTCCCGATCGCGCGTGGATCGCCGCAGAGCTGCTGTTCGGCCCCGACGATCGCCGCCGGCTCGAATCATTGGAGCAGCTGTCGCAGCAAAGCGGTTTGCCGCTGGTCGCTGCCGGCGATGTACACATGCATGCGCGTGGACGGCGTGCATTGCAGGACACGCTCACCGCAATCCGTTTGAAGTGCCCGATTGCGCAAGCGGGACATGCTTTGTTTTCCAATGCAGAACGGCATTTGCGCCGGCCCGAGCGATTGGCGCATCTGTATCCGCCCGAGCTGCTGATAGAAACGTTGAACGTGGCCGATCGCTGTCAGTTTTCGCTCGATAGCCTGCGCTACGAATATCCTGAGGAGCTGGTGCCGGAAGGCGAGACGCCGGCCAGCCATTTACGCAAGCTTACCGAGGCAGGATTTCGCTGGCGATTCGGTTGCGCCCTGAACGTATCGGCGCAGCCTGCGGCGTCGCCGGGAAATTGCTCGTCGATCGCCAGCGATGAAGTGCACAGGGATGAAGTGTTCAGGGATGAAGTGTTCAGGGATGAAGTGTCCAGCGATGAAGTACCCGGTGAACTGCCCAGTACTGAATTGCTCAGCGCACAATTGGGCGCACTGAACGCCGCCTCCGACCAGACGCCAGCAACATCGAATCAACTGCAATCGTCCGACGCAGCCGAACCATCGCCGCCCGCGCCCGGATGGGGCGGCCACTTTTCTTCCACCGCAAAACCCGACATCGACAAAGCGCGCAAGCTCGTCGAGCACGAGCTCGCGCTGATCGCCGAGCTGCAGTACGAGCCGTACTTTCTCACCGTGCACGACATCGTTCGCTTTGCACGCGAGAAACGCATTCTTTGCCAAGGTCGCGGGTCCGCGGCCAACTCGGCCGTGTGCTTTTGCCTGGGGATCACCGAAGTCGATCCTGGCCGGATGCAGATGCTGTTCGAACGCTTCCTCTCCAGGGAGCGCAATGAGCCGCCTGATATCGACGTCGACTTCGAGCACGAGCGGCGTGAAGAAGTCATCCAGTACATCTACCGGAAATACGGACGCGACCGCGCCGCCATCTCGGCGACGATCATCACTTACCGTCCGAAAAGCGCGGTGCGCGACATCGGCAAAGCGCTGGGATTGGATCTCGCCCAAGTCGACCGGCTGACGAAAAATCTCGCGTGGTGGGATAGCCGCCACGTCATCGAGCAACGACTGCGCGAATGCGGTTTCGATCCGGTCAGTCCGGTGATTCAGCGATTGATCGCGCTGGTCAACATCGTGCTGGGATTTCCGCGCCACTTGTCGCAGCACGTGGGCGGCTTCGTGATCTCGCGCGGGCCGTTGTCGCAACTGGTGCCGATCGAGAATGCCGCGATGGCCGAGCGCACGGTGATCCAGTGGGACAAGGACGATCTCGACGCGCTCGGCCTGCTCAAGATCGACGTGCTGGCGCTCGGCATGCTGACTGCGATCCGCCGCGGGCTCGATCTGATCAGCGCGTTTCGCGGGCGTCCGCTCACGATATCGGACGTGCCTGCCGAAGATCCGCTGGTCTACGAAATGGTGGGCCGCGCCGATACCATCGGCGTGTTTCAGATCGAGTCGCGCGCGCAGCAAGCGATGCTGCCGCGCATGCGGCCGCAGCGCTTCTACGATCTCGTGATCGAAGTTGCGATCGTGCGCCCCGGTCCGATTCAAGGCGGCATGATTCATCCTTATCTTCGCAGACGCGAAGGCAGCGAGCCGGTCGTGTATCCCTCGGAAGCCGTCAAACACGTGCTGGAGCGCACGCTCGGCGTTCCCATTTTTCAAGAGCAGGTGATGCACTTGGCCGTGGTCGCCGCCGGTTTTTCGCCGGGCGAAGCGGATCGGCTGCGGCGCGCGATGGCGGCCTGGCGCCGGCGCGGCGGTCTCGAGCCGTTCGAGCAGCGTCTCAAAGATGGCATGCGCGAGCGCGGCTATACCGGCGAGTTCGCCGATCAAATCTATCGGCAGATTCTCGGCTTCGGCGAATACGGTTTTCCGGAATCGCATTCCGCCAGTTTCGCGCTGCTGGTATACGTTTCATGCTGGCTCAAATGCTACGAGCCGGCAGCGTTTACCGCGGCTTTACTGAACAGCCAGCCGATGGGCTTCTACGCACCTTCGCAACTGGTGCAAGACCTCCAGCATCACGGCGTCGAAGTGCGGCCGGTCGACGTGCTCTA
>JBBRGM010000514.1:0-3617 GCA_038240725.1 Burkholderiales bacterium
AGCTCTGAACAAGTCTTGCGTGCGCGACCCCGGTCCCTCTATAGAGACGACGGATTATTGGGTTGCGTCAGGTGCGGCGTCTGCATCGTTGCGCTCCTCGCCAAGGTACCTACCTTGGCTTCGTCGCGATGCCTCGCATCAATCCGCACCTGACGCAACGCGCGTCGCAAGACTTGTTCAGAGCTTCCCTAGCATTCGCCGAGCACTGCCGTCTGCTGGGCGCTGCGATAATCTCGCAACGGCAAGCGGGCGAAGTACCCGCAGCGTCGCTCGTTCGCGATCGCTCAATAAACTACGGGCCGGTCTAACAAAGTTTGCGACATCGGCTTCGCCTTGCGCTGCCGGTCGAGATACTTGCGCAAGGTTTCGTCCTGATCGAGGAATGTGTCGAGCCAGGCGAGAAATGCGTCGCGGCGTCCGGCGTAATAACCGCTGGTGTGAATGTACGTGCCGGTCCCGTCTTTAACCACCGCGCGACGCACAGCGGCGGGATACGCAGCATGCGCAGGGCGAGTAAAGAAGTACACGGCTGCCTCGTTCGGGACGTCGATGCGCTTGATCGTTCCGCGGTTGACCTCGACCGCGCCCGGCCTGCGCCGTACTTCGTTGAGATACGTGGACCATTCCTGCGCGGTGATGTTGGTGCGCGGGAATCGCCGAGCTTGCGGATCGCCCGGATGATCGTCCGCCACTGCGCTCAGCGTGGCTGCGCAGCAGATGCTCAGCATGAGCGCTTTCGAGGCGAGCGACAGGCTGCGCGGCCATCGATAATCGCGTGCGGAAATCCGGGTGTTTTTCATGTGATCTGCAGTCGCCAAAGAAGGGGCTGCTCGGGTCGGCGTATTTGCAGGATTGCTTCGCGCTCGATCGGCGAAGTACGCGAAGGACACGATCTCGCGCCGCTCCGGGCGGGCAAGGGCGACTGTAACCGTTCGTGTTATCACGCTCTACGAACGTCAACATAACGTCACTCGCTCGCCGACGGTGCAACGGTCGCATTCACGCGACCGGGGCTTCGCTCCACATTTCGGCGTGCGAGTACCGGCACTACAAACTGCCCCACGCTGGAGTTCTGCCGGTCGTCGCTGCGTCCACCCATTCGCGCAATTCCGGGCTTCTTCATGACATATCCGTGCTAGCGATACAGAAACGAGTACTCGACGAATGCCATCACGTCATCGATGCCTTTCAAGTTGAGCTGGCCGCTTTCGACCAAGGTGGGATTGTCGGCCGCGGTGATCTTGAGCTTCCATTGATCGATCAGCGCTTCGCCCTGCAGCGGCGCCAGCGGATCAGCCGGTGCGACGCCGGCGACGCGGCCATTTGCATCGGTGGTAAGCGCGAGCTCGGTGCCGTGTTTCTGCGAGGTTAGGCGCAGCACGAGGTTGGCGACCTTGCTGCCTTTGAGCTGCAGTGACAACTTGGTGCGCTTCTGCTCTTTCTGATTGCGCGGGAACAGCGATGTTTCGAAATCGAGCTGGGCTTCGCCTCTGCTCTTCAGATAGAACAGCTCGTCAGGCGACCACATACGCATCGACACCGCGCGTGCGGCGCCGCCTGAGGTGGGCTGCGCGGCCTTCACGGTCGTGTCCAAGAGCGGGCTGCAAAAATCGTCGTAATACGCGACCAGTTGCGCATCTTGAATCTCCTCAAAGTCGATATCGTCGGCATTGAGCGGCTGCTCGACGCCATCGCGAAATTGCCGGCCGGACTGATACGCGCTTCACCGTGACTTGCTTCGACTTGGTCTAGCGGCGTGCGCGTGGCAGGCGAATGCGGTCGAACCGCTTTCAGTGCAGCCGCACGATACGATCGTGCAATCGCTGCAGGTATATGTCTTTCGGGTTATGCGAGCCGGGCGCATGCAACGATGCGCCGGCTTCTGTCTGGACTGTTCAGAGAGGATTGGGGGGAACGGGGAGCGCAGTTACCGGGCGCTCCTGGGTCGGACGTAACGAATGCATCAGTGTCGGAATCTCGGGCAGCAGCTCGCGAGCGAGAAATCCCAACGGGCCGAATTTTTCCGCGAGCCGCTCGCCTGCGTGCGCATGCAGAGCGACGCCCCATGCGGCGGCCTGCTCGAGCGCAGCGCCGCGCGCCAGCAGGCCGCCGATGATGCCGGCCAGTGTGTCGCCGGATCCGGAAGTCGCCAACCCGACATTGCCGCCGTCATGTTTCCAGAGCCGCCCGTCCGGCGCGGCGATGTAAGTACACGGACCTTTGAGCACGACCACTGCATTCCATTGCACGGCGGCGTCGGCTCCCGCTTTGCTCGGATCGTTCTCGATGGCCTCTTTCGTCAGACCGGTGAGATGCGCCATTTCGCCGGCATGCGGCGTGAGGATCGTGGGCGTTGTGAAGCGCTCGGTCGAACGGCCGGCAGACTTCGCGCCCGGCGCCTGCGAACGCACAACCTCCATTGCGGCCGCGTCGAGCAATACCTTCGCGTGATCGAGCCGGCTCATCAGCGCGGCGACGAAATCCGACAAAGCGGTTTCCTGCTGCATGCCCGGCCCGATCAGAACAGCGTCGACGGCCTTGCAAATAGCATCGAGCTCTTCTACACCATCTTCTGCGATGCCGCCTTTGCGGGTTTCGCGCAGCGGGATCACGCGCGACTCCGGTATCGCCAGCGCGACCGATTGCGCTGCACTGACACCTGTCGCGATGACCAGCTTGCCGGCGCCGGAACGCAACGCGGCGGTTGCCGCCAAAACTGCGGCTCCGGGCATCTCACGCGAGCCGGCCACCACGAGAATATGGCCGCGACCATCCTTGTCATCGTTCGACGAGGGCATCGGCAGCGGCCACTGACGAAGGAGCGCTGCGTCGATCGCGATGGCGTTTGCAGCATTCCGATTTTTCATGGAATGTCCGGCGCGTGTCACGACTTCGGCGCTGTTTGCACGTCGGGCTCGGCGGTGACCGGCGCGCCGGCTTCCTCGAGCGGCGCTACGAAATTGATCAGACGCGACACCAGCTTGCCGTTCTTGCCTTGCGTGGGATCGAACTCGTAGGAGGTGACCGAACAATTCGGGATGTCGTCTTGATGATCGATCTCGAGAATCCGGCGCTCGTCCAGCCGCTCGAATAAATAACGAAAGCAGTTGACCACGACTTGATGGCTGACGATGAGCACCGACTCTTTTCGATATTCCCGCGTGATGGTTTCGATCTGACTGCGCAAACGCAGGATCACGTCGCACCAGCTCTCGCCGCCGGGCGGTCGAAAATAAAACTTGCCGACGTGCTTGCGCTGCTCGCTCAACTCTGGGAATTTCTGCTGGATGCCGAGCCGCGTAAAGCGATCGAGAATGCCGAACTCTTTTTCGCGGAGGCGCTCATCGGTGAGAAAGGTTACCTCTTGCTTGACTACGCCGGCCGTGCGCAAGACGATCTCCGCTGTTTCACTGGCGCGGACATAAGGTGACGCGAGCACGACGGTCGGCCGCTGCGTCTCGGGCATCTCGGCGAACCAGCGACCGAGCGCCCGCGCCTGCTGCTCGCCGAGCGGCGACAGCGGCACGTCGACATCGCGCACCGCGATGTCGATCAACGCAAGTCCTGCCGCCTCCGCCGAATCGCGCGCGACGTTGCCGGCGCTTTGCCCGTGCCGC
>JBBRGM010000515.1:0-3616 GCA_038240725.1 Burkholderiales bacterium
GATGTAATCCTGGATCTCCTGCCACTTCCACATGTTGCGCGCGGTGGCCGTGCCGGACACATCACCCTTGATTGCAGCGTTGCCGACGGTGTCGGTCCAGAGTTGATTCGGGCCGTGCCCGGTGCTCGCGAGCTGGCCGCCTGGCGGAATCGCTGGGGGCGCGGTCGGGTTGTTCAACGCCGGAGGAAACGGCTCGAACGGATCTTCGCTGAGCGTGCAGTTGCGGCTGCTGTTGCCGCCGTGACCCGCTTGTACGAACCAATCGAGGCCGAATGTCTTTACCGATTTGTCGACCAGCTTGCGCAGCGACAACGTGCCGTCCGAGCAGGTCGTGTGGTTGTGGAAGTCGCCCGTGACGTATTTGCCGGGCGTTTTGGTGCCCGCCGAAATTGCGACCGGTGATGCGGCGAGGGCAGTGATGCCGAGCGCTGCAACCGCGGCTGTACCGATGTGGCGCGACAGATTTTCGCTTTTGCGTTTCACAGAATGGATCCCCGTAGAGTTGTGTGGGTACTCGAGCGTCATCGATAATTTTTCTGCAGATGCGCAGCTTCAGCGCAAGCATTCCGCAGCACCGCTACTTTCGGATAGCTTCATGAAAGAACGTCGAGCGCAGATGCGAGAAAGCGTGAGCCGAACAGACCAGTGCGCTGTAGCAATAGTGTCTTGCGCGCGCCGAGCAACCACCGTCACAGATCGGTAATGCGGCCAGGACACAATGACGTGCTTTGCGATGAACGCTTCCTGTCGACCCGATGCTCGCAGTCCCCGAACGAGTCGCCTCCGTCGACCGCACCGATGCTGTAATTTCAACAGATCAAGCACCCGCGTCGATCACAACCGCTGCAGCGGTGCTGATGAGCCTGTCCGGATTCGCCGGATTGGGTTATCAGATCGTTTGGACGCAGCAATTCGGCATCTGGCTCGGTCACGAGATCGTTTCGGTCCTCGCGGTGGTCGCGGCTTTCTTCGGCGGTCTTGCAATCGGTGCATTCCTGCTCGGGGATCTCATTCGTGCGAGCACACGCCCCGCGTTCTGGTACGCGGGATGCGAAGCCGCGATCGCCGGTTGGGGCTTGGCGCTGACGTGGTTGATGCAGCCGGCGAATGCGTGGCTGGCGAGCGCGACCGGCCCGCAACCGTCCGCGTTGTGGCACTGGTTGGTGGCGTTCTTCGGCCCGCTGGTGTTGCTGTTGCCTGCAACCAGCGCGATGGGCGCAACGTTGCCGGCGATCGAGCGCGTCACCGATCGACTGCGCGCACAAGGTTATGCGATCGGCGCGCTGTATGCGGCCAACACCACCGGTGCGGTCGCCGGCGTGTTGAGCAGCGCATTCGTGCTGATTCCGCTGCTGGGGCTGGCGGATACCGCGCTGGTTTGCGTCGCCCTGAATATGCTGTGCGCGATCGCGGCGCTACTGGTATTTCCGCAAGTTGCGCGACTCGTCGAGCCAATTACCCGCGCGACGGGCGCAGACGGCAAACGGTTATCGATTCTGTTGTTCGCTACCGGTGGGCTCGGCATCGGCTACGAGGTGGTCGTCGTGCGCGTACTGAGCCAGGTCGCCGAAGACACCGTCTACACGTTCGCCATCCTGCTTGCTGTATATCTGCTGGGCACGGCTGCGGGCGCCTCGCTATATCAACGTTTGTTCGCAGCATCGACCGATCAGCGCCGGCTTCTCCATCGCTTGGTGTGCGCGCTGGCTGCGGCTTGTCTCATTGGCACGTCTACATTGTGGCGGAGTGCGACGATCAAGCTCGCGCTCGTGAGCGCGCTCGGCAGCACGTTCAACGCCGCGCTCGCAGCGGAGGCCGCGATCGCGGCGACAGCCTTCGCGTTGCCTACTGTGGTTATGGGGATGCTGTTCAGCCATCTATGCGTCGAAGCCAAGGCGCACGGCTGGAGCTTCGGCTCTGCGATCGGAATCAACACGCTTGGCGCTGCGGTGGCGCCGTTATTATTCGGTGTGGTGCTGTTCCCGTTGCTCGGACCGAAATGGACATTGATTGCGATCGTCGCCGGTTATCTGATGCTGCTGCCGGCGATCGAATGGCGGCGTCCGCGCGTGTGGGGACTTGCGCTGATGGTCGCGGGTGTAAGCGCCATCAGCGGCTCGCTCGCATTCGTCGAAGTGCCTGAGGATGGACACATCGTCAGCTACGCGGACGGCGTGATGGCGAGCGTGAGCGTGGTCGAAGACGGCGCCGGTATCGCGCGATTGCGCATCAACAATCGGCAGCAGGAAGGCAGCAACGCGAGCTTCGACGCCGATGCACGTCAAGCATATGCGCCCCTGCTGCTGCATCCGTCGCCGCACCGCGCGCTGTTCCTTGGTCTCGGCACCGGTGTGACGGCAGCGGCGGCTGCCGAAGATCGAACGCTCGAAGTCGACGCGGTCGAGTTGTTGCCGGACGTGATTGCCGCTGCGCCGTACTTCGCGTCTGCGCTGAATGCAGGGTCCGAGATTCCGAGACCGCACGTGATGGCGGCCGACGCGAGACGCTATGTTCGTTCGACAAGTGAGCACTACGACGTGATCGTGGCGGACTTGTTCCATCCCGCGCGGAGCGGCACCGGGGCGCTGTACACCGTGGAACACTTCGCGGCGATCCGCGCTCGGCTTGCATCCGGAGGACTGTTCTGCCAATGGCTGCCGGTGCATCAGCTCGACGTCGCCACCTTGCGCAGCATCGTGCATTCGTTCGTGAGCGTGTACCCCGGCGCGCTGGCTGTGCTGGCCACCAATAGTCTGGACACACCGGTGCTGGGACTGATCGCGCGACCCGACGCGCCTCGCTTCGATCTGCGCGAGATTCGCGAGCGACTCGGCACATTCTCGCTGCCGGCGCGGCAGACGCAGTTGCATCTCGCTGACGATCTATCGCTGCTTGGTACGTTCGTGGCAGGGCCGTCCGCGCTGGTGCGATTCGCCGATGCTGCGCCGTTGAACACCGACGATCGGCCGGTCGTCGCGCATCGGGCCCCGCACATCACTTACGCGCCGGATTCACTGCCGCGCGAGCGATTGCTTGCGTTGCTGCGAGAATTGCAACCGCAGGTCGACGAGTTGCTGATCGAGTCTACCGGCGGTGCGCAAGAGGAACGCTTGCGCCGCCGACTCGTCGCTTATTGGTTGGCACGCACGCGATTCATCGAGGCGGGAATGAGCGTCGAGCCGACCAGCGATGCGCGCGCGATGCTGGCGCAAGTTCGCACGCCGTTGCTCGATATCCTGCGAATCAGTCCAGACTTCGCTCCCGCCTACGATCCGCTTTTGAGCATCGCGCAAGCGCTGGCACAAGACGACGAGAACGAGGCGCGGTCGCTGCTGGTCGATCTGCAGAAAAGGAATCCCGCACGACCCGAGGCCGAATTGCTACTGCGTCAGATGCAACGCTCGAGCAACGCCGCGGTACCTGCGCAGTAGCAGTGGCTCGATTGACGACTTACCTGAATCTCTTATGGATACCCCGCGCATGTCTCTCGTCCTCCCGTCTCAGTTACTGGGTTCCGTCAAAAGCACGGTGACTGCTTCCGCGTGGAAGCGCGCGCTGCGCGAGCCGCTGCTGCATTTCGCTGTGCTCGGCGCGCTCGTATTCCTCGTGGATCACG
>JBBRGM010000516.1:0-3612 GCA_038240725.1 Burkholderiales bacterium
CTTTCCGGTTCTGCGCGAGCGGCGTCAGCAGATGGCGGGATCGTTCAGCGGCGGGCAACAGCAGCAGCTTGCGCTGGGCCGCGCGCTGCTCGGCCGCCCGCGGGTGCTGCTTCTCGACGAACCGTCGGAAGGCATCCAACCCAACATCGTCGATGAGATGGGCGCGCTGCTGACACGGCTCAGCGCCGAGGAAAGGCTCGCAGTGGTGCTGGTCGAGCAGAACCTCGATCTGATTCGCGCGATGGCGCATCGCTGCATCGTGATCGACAAGGGCGCAGTGGTGGAAGAAATCTCGCCGGACAGCCTCGCGGACCCGGAAGTGGCAAGGCGGTTTCTGGCCATCTGACTTCAGTGATCAGTGATCAGTGATCAGTGATCGGTGATTAAAGGCAGTGATCCGTGATCTGTGATCTGTGATCGATGGGGTGGTGGATTGAGGTGATCTGCTCGGATGGAAAACGGAGGGATGGCGATGGTGGAGAGAGCCTGCCGCGGTAACGCGGCGTACCGATCACCGATCACTGATTACTGATCACCGAAGTCAGATCACTGATCACCGTCGATAAGAGCGAAGCGAAAGGAGACAGACATGAGATTGACGATACGTGAGGAAGAACGCATTCAGATCTGGAGTGTGGCCGAGATGGCGAGGCGCCGGCTGGCTAGAGGTGTGCGGCTGAATTATCCGGAGGCGACCGCGCTTATCTGCGACGAGATTCTCGAGCGTGCGTGCGAGGGCTCGGTAGAGATGCTGGTCGACTTGATGGATTACGGCGCGACCATTCTGCACAAGGAGCACGTGATGGATGGCGTCGCCGACATTCTCAAAATGGTGCAGGTCGAGGGCGTGTTCCGCGACGGCACCAAGCTCGTGACGGTAATGAATCCGGTGCGCCAGGGCGGCAAAGGGGCCAAGCCGGAAACGTGGGTTGCGCCGGCGGCACCGACGTCCGTTGTGCCGGCCGAAGCGTTTCCGGTCGGTGAGCCGGAGAAAGTCGGCCACATCGATTTCGCCGATGGCGACATCGAGATCAATGCCGGCCGTGAGGCCATCACGATGGTGATCACCAACACCGGCGATCGCCCGATCCAAGTCGGCGCGCATTACCACTTGTCGGAAGCGAACAAATCGCTGTCGTTCGACCGCGATGCCGCGTTCGGTTTCAGGCTGGATGTTCCCAGCGGTACCGCCGTGCGCTTCGAGCCCGGACAAAGCCGCAAGGTGACGCTTACGCGGTTCGCCGGCACGCAGGTCGCGATGGGCATGAACGACATGACCAACGGGTCGATGCGCAGCGAGGCCACGAAGAAGCTGACCATGGACCGGCTCAAGCTGCACGGCTACGCATTCGCAAAAGATGTCAGCGACAACAAGCCGCGCGCCGACGTCGTCTATGGCGCCGCTACGCGTTCCGCGAAAAAGAAGAAGTAGCCGCATCACCATCCACGCCTACACCGGAGAACAGCGATGAGCATGAAAGTATCCCGTCCCGAGTATGCCGCGCAGTACGGGCCCACGACCGGGGACAAGATTCACCTCGCCGACACCGGACTGGTGGCGGAAATCACGCACGACTACACCACGTATGGCGATGAGCTGGTGTTCGGCGGCGGCAAGACCATTCGCGACGGCATGGGCCAGTGCTCGCGCTTCAAGCGCAGCGACGGCGCGCTCGACATGGTAATCACCAACGCGGTGATCATCGACCCTTACCTCGGTGTGGTGAAAGGCGACATCGGTGTGCTCGATGGCAAGATCGTCGGCGTCGGCAAGGCCGGCAATCCGGACACGATGAACATCACACCGGGTCTGATCGTCGGTCCCAACACCGACATTTTGTCGCTCGAAGGCCGCATCGTGACGCCGGGTTTCATCGACATCCATCCGCACTTCGATTCCGTGCAGCAGTTGTATGAATACGAGAGTGCCGGTGTGACCACTGTGATCGGCGGGGGCTCCGGGCCGAAGACGGTCGGCATCGAATGTCCGGGCGCGTGGAACCTGCAGCGCATGCTCGAAGCGATGGCGGATATCCCGCTCAACTTCGGCAATTTCGGTAAAGGCAATTCATCGGACAAGGGTTCGCTGATCGAGCAGATTCTCGGCGGCGCCACCGGGCTCAAGCTGCACGAGGACTGGTCGTCGTCACCATCGGCGATTCGCACATGCATGGCGGTCGCCGACGAATACGATTTCCAGGTGCAGATTCACGCCGATACGCTGAACGAAACCGGCTACTACGAAGACACGATGGAAGCGATCGCCGGACGCGTGATGCACATCTATCACTGCGAAGGCGCCGGCGGCGGCAACGCGCCGGACATCATGCGCTGCGTCGGCGAGCCCAACGTGCTGCCGAGCTCGACCAATCCGACCAATCCATTTTCGATCAACACGTACGACGAAGAAATCGACATGTTGATCACCTGCCACAACTTGAACAAATCGGTGCCGACCGACATGGCGTTCATTCAAGGCCGCGCCCGTGCAGAGACGATGCGCGCCGAGGATGTGCTGCACGACGTCGGCGCGATCAGCATGATCGGCTCCGACAGCCAGGGCGTCGGCCGCGCCGCGGAGAGCGCGCAGCGCGCATTCCAGCTTGCCTCGGTCAACAAGGTGCGCTTCGGTCGTCTGTCCGGCGAGACGGGCAACGACACTGGCCGCATCATGCGCTACATCGCCAAGGTCACCATCAATCCGGCGATCTGTTTCGGCGTCGACAGCTACGTCGGCTCGATCACCGCGGGCAAGATCGCCGACCTCGTCGTCTGGCGGCCCGATATGTTCATCGCCAAACCCGAGCTGATTCTCAAAGGCGG
Organism: Burkholderiales bacterium; assembly: GCA_038240725.1. Taxonomy (GTDB): domain Bacteria; phylum Pseudomonadota; class Gammaproteobacteria; order Burkholderiales; family SHXO01; genus SHXO01. The sequence goes on from JBBRGM010000516.1 coordinate 2,824, forward strand.
TTTCATCTCGTGGGCCGCGATGGGCTCGCCGGCCGCATCGCTGATGACGTGCGAGCCGATCAAGTATCGCCCGCAGTACGGACATCACGGACGTAATCCACGCCGCACGGCATTTTCGTTCGTCACGCAGGCGGCGATCGACGCCGGCCTCGCCAACAAGATCGAATGCCAGACCCTGCTGCCGGTGAAGCGCTGCCGCACGATTTCCAAACGCGACATGGTGCACAACAACGCGATGCCGAAGATCGACATCGATCCGGAGACGTACAACGTCTACATGGATGGCCAGCGCATCACGGTAGCGCCGGCGCGCACGTTGCCGCTGACGCAACTGTTCTATTTGCGCTGAGAGGACGATCGCATGGTCATCGAAAACGTCATCGGCCGCATCGGCGATCTCACATCGGAAGTAAAAGTCGTCGATGCGCTCGAGCTCACCGCCGAGCAGCGGCAGCGTCCGCATTTCAGACTGCGCACGAAGTCGGGCAAAGAGGTGTTCGTGTCGTTGCCGCGCGGCGTGGAGCTGCAGGATGGCGACGTGATCTCGCTCGACGATGGCACCGCGGTCGTCGTGCAGGCGGCCGCGGAAGATCTGCTGGAGGTCACGCCGCGCTCGGCGCGAGAATGGGGTGTGGTCGCGTATCAGCTCGGCAACCTGCATCGAGAAGTGCGATTTCTCGTCGACGCCATGCTGACGCCCTACGAAGAAAGCACCGAGCAGGTGCTGCGCAACTCGGGTGTCATCTACAGGCGCATACAGCGCAGTTTCGGCGGCAATCGCTACGGCAC
>JBBRGM010000517.1:0-3609 GCA_038240725.1 Burkholderiales bacterium
GACAAACCGCGCGGTATTCCTCCGAAGTTGCTGATCATCGACGCGGTCGGCGTCATCCTGGCCGGGGTCGGCTTGGCCGGACTGGTCACCGACCTGTCGCGCACCGTACCGTTGCTCGCAGACAAAACCACCGCCGGCATCCATCGCCGGTCTCGGCTTTGCGTTGGTTACCTTCGCGCTGGGAAATATCTATCGCTGGTTGAAGATGCAGCGCGCGGAGCAGGCGTCGCCGCCTGCGACGGAATAGAAGGCCGAATGCGTCCACCGGCAGCAACGCTCAAAGCGGCGCGATCTTCCGTTTCCGAAAAATTCGCGTCAGAGCGTCCACGTGGCGTCCGTTTTCCAGATTCCGATCGGCATCGATAATGGCGCGAGCACCACGTGCGAAGGTGGTGAAGCCATCGAGCTGGAAGTGACTTTCTAAAATCACGCGGTCCGCGATCGAACGGCTCAACGCAGTGCGCACATCCCACAGCGTCGCCGACCAGATCTGACCGTTGACGTGCTCGTCGCCCTTCGCAATGAAATCGCGGTACGTAACTTTTGCATCGACCCGGCGCAGACACGGCGGATCGAGACCCTCGCCCAGGCCGGCGAACAAACCGTCCCAGCTCATCACCGACGTGCTGTAGCGCGCCGGCTTGCGCGATTCGAAGAAGCTCGCCGCAAAGTAATCGCCGAAGCCCTCGCCCATCGCCGCAGCTTCTTCCGACTGGCCGAAGTCCGGACAAATCGCATCTTGAATCGCGTGTCCCAATTCGTGCAGCACCGTCTCGGCATCTTCGGCATCGTCGATCGCGCCGGTTCCGAACGTCAGCATCTTGTCCCACGGGCTATACCAGGAATTATCGTCGCGCGTGCCGTTTACGTTGGCACGCATGGGCGAACGGAATACCGCGCGTTTGCCGCGCAGACCGAGGCGCTCCAGATAACGCAGGGCTGAGTCGACGTGGTAGTAAACCATGACTTCTTCGAAACCAGCTTCGTGCGACCGCATTTCGAAATCCAGATCGCGCCGTCGGACACGTGATGGGTGCGTCGGTGCGGTGCTAACTTTATCGCCGCTCAAATAGCCTTTGCCATCCAGGCCGAGCAACGTCACTTCGCGGTACGCGCGCAATGGCGGATGGCGGGCGTGCTGCGACGCTGTTAGCAGATCCGTGTAACCGTCGAGCGCTGTAACCGGACTGGGATCGAACACCATTGCTCTACCGGTCGAGGCTTCGGCGAGATTGTCGTACCGGCTGAGCAGCGCCCCGGTGCGTGCGCTGACATAGACGATCCATTCCTCACGCGGCTTCGCGCGCGCGAGCCGCACCTTGAATGCCGGCGCCAGTTTTTTCAAGTACGGAAACCAGAGCCGTTCGATCTCGCGAACGTTGACGCGGCGATCTCGCTGCGGCAACGAGCGGCGCGCAGCGGTCACGGCCTCGTCTTCGCTGAGCCTGGTCTCGAACGCATCGGGCAGCAGCCACGGCGGCACCGAGCGATTCTTCGCGAGGTAGACCCGGCGCGCGCGATCCATATGGACGGTGACATAGGCGCGATGCACGCGGATGCCGGCGTGAATCTGGTTGAGAATGACATGCTCGGCGCCGAGGCTGGAAATTACCCGGCGCACCTGCAACTCGCTCAAGTCCGGCACCAGCGCAAACAGCTCGGCGTTGGCCAACAGAAAATCGCGCGCGACTTCATTCGGCTTCGCTGCCGAGGCGCGCGTCCGAAAGCCCCACACTTCCTTCGGCGTTCCATAGAACTCGCCGTGCACGGATTTATGCTGGCCGCGCGACAGTTGTCTGCTCACCATTGCGTCCTTGCGCATTTGCTTGCTCCATTCGGTTGCCGAACCCGCGACGATCGCCGCCGCAACAATAACCCAACGCCTGTTCTATGATGCTGTTGCCCGCTTCGGAGCCGCTATGAAAATCACCGCGATCGAAACTATTCGACTGGACGATCGGCCCAATCTGCTGCTCGCGCAAATACACACCGACGAAGGTTTGATCGGGCTCGGCGAAACTTCGCGCGGACCGGCTGCTGTCGAAGCGCAGATACACGATCTCGTCGCGCCTTATCTGCTTGGCAGAGATGCGGGGCAAATACAGCTGCACAATCGCCATCTGCTCAGTAGCTATCTCGGTTTCTCGAGCAGCGGCGCGGAAGTCCGCGCCGCTTCGGTCATCGACGTAGCGCTGTGGGACATCTTCGGCCAATCCGTCGATCGACCGATCTGCGCGCTGCTCGGCGGTGCGAGCCGCGATCGCATCCGCGCCTACAACACCTGTGCCGGTTACAACTACAACACGCGTACTGTCGGGCGGCGCGCAATCACGGCGGGCGACGCATCGCTAAAACCGGAAGGCCCGTACGAGGATCAAATCGCATTCGTGCATCGTGCGGACGAGCTCGCGGAGAGCTTATTGTCCGAAGGATACACGGCGATGAAGATCTGGCCGTTCGATCCGCTCGCAGAACGCAGCGATGGCAGTCTGCTGTCTGCAGAAGATCTCGAGCTCGGCCTCGCGCCGTTCGCGAAAATCCGTAAGGCGGTGGGCGATCGCATCGAAATCATGGCGGAATTTCATTCGTTGTGGAACCTCGATCAAGCCAAACGCATTGCGCACGCGCTGGAGCAGTACCGGCCTGCGTGGTCGGAAGATCCGATCAAGATGAGCGACGGCGCGACGCTGAAAGAATACGGCCGCTCCACGCGCATCCCGGTATGCGCGAGCGAAACACTCGGCGGGATGGCACCGTTTCGCGATGTGCTGCAGGCGCAGGCGGCCGATGTGATCATGCTCGATGTCGGCTGGTGCGGCGGCTTGACCGAAGCGCGCAAGATCGCAGCCCTTGCGGAAAGCTATCAGCGACCGGTGGCGCCGCATGACTGCAACGGACCCGTAATCTGGGTCGCGTCGATACAACTGATGCTGCATATTCCCAATGCGCTCGTGATGGAGGTCGTGCGTGCATACGTGTCGACCTGGTATGCCGACATTCTGACCGATGTGCCGCGGGTGAAAGACGGATTCATCTACGGCCTGCCGGGGCCGGGCCTTGGCACACGATTGCAGCCGGACTTACTCAAACGAGCCGGCGTCCACGTCAAGCGCAGCATCCTATAGCCGATCGCCCTGCGCTGCATTGCGCTGACGTGCGCTGTGCACGTCGCCGCAACCGGGCTATAGTTATTCCACGTCAATGCAGAAAATCTAGGGGGCAGCTTAATGGCCGCTGACAGCAGTCTTCGCATTAGTAATGTGGAAGGGTTTCCGACTTCCTTTCCAGTCGACGCCAAGAACAGCGTCACCTTAGGTATCGGACGCGCGGTCAAACGCGACGCGGTGATCGTCAAGGTCACCACGCAAGGCGGGCTCATCGGCTGGGGCGAATCGCATCACGGCCGCTGTCCCGGCGCTGTCGCCGCGCTGGTGAACACGACGTTGAAGCAGCTGGTAATCGGCATGGACGCGCACGATGTGGTCGGCGTCTGGAACAAAATCTACGTGCGTCAGTTGGGCAGCCACGGCATGGGCGCCGGCGCTTGTCTCGCCATGAGCGGCATCGATATGGCGCTATGGGATATTCGCGGCAAAGCGCTCGGCGTCC
>JBBRGM010000518.1:0-3607 GCA_038240725.1 Burkholderiales bacterium
CGGAACAGAAGCTGCTGGAGGTCATTCTCTAGGAATAGGCCGCCGCGGATGGACGCGCCGGTTTGCGTTTCTTCGGCGCGCTCCGTCCGCCGCTCTGCGCGTGGGTGCGCGCGTTCGAGTTGCCGGCTCTCGATCGCTTGCTGCCGTTCGACTGCTTGCTGACCTCGCTCTGCAGTCGTTGCTGCAACAGCCCGAGCACTGCGGCTTCTTCCGGACGCAAGCGCCGGATCTCTTCGGTCAGCGCTTTTTCAGCGCGAAATTTCAGCGCCCGCATCATGGTTCCATCCAGGTAGGCGTTGATCACTTCCGGATGGATGTAGCACTTGCGGCAAATAGTCGGCGTGTTACCCAGCCGTTCCGCGACGGCCTCGATCGCACGCACCAGATTTTTTTTCGCCTGCGTCGTGGTGTCGAATTTCTCATACTCCTGCAGCGCCATCGCGGCGAGCACGGTGCCGGCCCAGGTGCGAAAGTCTTTGGCGGTGTAATCCTCACCGGTAATCGCCCGCAGGTAATCGTTGACGTCGCTTGCGCCAACCGTGTGCTGCTCGCCCTGCTCGTCCAGGTATTGAAACAGCTCATAGCCCGGCAGGTCGCGGCAACGCTGGACGATCCTCGCAAGACGTCGATCGTCCAGCTCGATCGTGTGATCTTTGCCGCTCTTGCCGCGAAAATGAAATCTCAGATGCTCGCCGTTGATTTGCACATGGCGATCGCGCAATGTCGTCAGTCCGAACGAATTGTTCTCGCGCGCGTACTTTTCATGTCCGACGCGCATGAACGTCGTTTCCAGCAGTTGGACCACCACGGCGAGCACTTTGTCGCGCGGTAAGCCTACGAGCGCAAGATCGGTTTTGAGCTTATCGCGGATGCGCGGCAGCGCACGGCCGAATGCTGCCATCCGTTCGTACTTGTTTTCGTCGCGCACTTCGCGCCAGCGCGAGTGATAGCGATACTGCTTGCGGCCGCGCGCATCGCGCGCGGTCACCTGAATGTGGCCATTGTCCTGCGCGCAGATCCAGACCTTGGTCCAGGCGGGCGGCACGACCAGCGAGCGAATACGCTTGAGCGTGTCGAGATCGCGCACGGTCGTGCCATCGGCGCCGACATAGGTGAAGCCGCGTCCGGCTTTTTTGCGCAGAATACCCGGCGTATTGTCGGAGACGTAGCGCAGACCGGCGGCCTTGGCAAATGCTTTCGGCTCCGCGTTGTAATCCAACGCGGCCGCGGCGCTCGACGACTTGGAGTCGTTTTTTGGGGAACTTGAAAGCATGCTTGCACCAGTGTCGGCCCTCGCGCCCGCATCGGCATATGCTGGCGGGCGCCCGGATCCTGGAAGGCTAATGCGAATCGCTCGCGCGAGCTAACGCTGAGATTCAAAAAAGGGGGACAGCTTCCCCCAACGCCCTTACTCTGTTCCGGGCTTACTCTGTTCCGGGCTGGCTCTGTTCCGGGCTGGCTCTGTTGCGGTGGTCTATTCCCAGTAGGGTCGCGTCTCGTAGTAGCTGTGCAGATCGGTCGCCCAGCGCTGATCGGCCATCGACGGCCAATGATCTTTGTCGAAGCCCGGTGCGTCGCGCAGCCGCTCTTTACTCACGTTCAGGACGAAGCAATGATTTTCGGTATCGAGCTGCAAGGCTTGCCACGGTATCGCGAACAGCTTGTCGCCCATTCCGAGAAAGCCGCCGAACGAGAGCACCGCATAAGCAACGCGGCCGCTCGGGACGTCGATCATGATGTCGCGAAGCTCACCGAGATCCTCACCGGCGGCGTTGACGACTTTGTCGCCTTCTAGTGTGTCCGCCGCCATGATGCGCGGTCCCGGACCCTGGTTTTCCCAATAGCCGTCGGTATCGGTGGCGATGCCGGCGCGCTGCGCCGGCGTCAGGTCGGCGGCCGCGCCGATGAGTCCACCGGCGGGTGCCGTACTCACGGTCGGCGTCCCGCTGTAGGTACTGCTGGCGACCAATCCGCCGATCGAAGTTTCTTCGTCGTAAACGTTCTCTGCTACGCCCTCGCCGGGAATCAACCCGGATCGGGTCTCGCCGCCAACATCTCCGGTGCGCGCACGCGGATTGAGCGTGGAATTTCTGTTGTCTGGTGCGTTGATAGACATGAAACCTCCTATTGCGATGAGATGATTTTCTGAACTGCTGCTAGCGGGAGTTGCCGGCGGCGCCGGTGGCACTGGAACCGGTGGTCCCGGCAGCCGCTGGGCCCTGTTTGCCGGTCTGTCCCGCTGTCCCGGTCTGGCCTGCAGTGCCCGTCTGGCCCGCAGTGCCGGATTGTTTCGGCGTGCCCGCGCCGGTGGTATCGCGGTATTTGCGTTTACTGCTGGAGTCGGGTGCTGCTGCGCCGGCATTCGCGGGTGCGCCACCGGCGTTTGCCGCGCCTCCTACAGCGTCTATCGGTGCACCGCTCGGCGTTATTTTGTCCGGGCTGGTGGAGCTCGGTTGATTCTGAGGAGCGTTCTGCTGATTCTGAGGCGCGTTTTGCGCAAATGAACATGCGGCAGCGGTCATCATTACCGCAGATACCGCCGCAAATATCGTGGATTTCCTGCGCACCATAGCTTGCCCTCCAAGGTTCGGGTTACTGGCGATCGCATGTGCGATCCGTGTCCGCTCGCCGGTACGGGTAATCATTGAGACGCAATCGATATGCCACGACTTTTTTCCCATACCGGCAAGCACATCGCGTTGCTCGTTGCCGATGCAGACGACATACAGCTTGCAGCGGATGCCTTACTTAACAATGCGTTCAGCCAAGCACGATCGGCCTCATGCGCCGGCGTAATTCGCTTCGTCGCGGGTGCCAGGATTGCTCGACGCGGACGTAAGAATTGCAACCGGATGTAAGCGTTTCTTCCACATGTGCAATCGGAAGCGCTTGCAACCAACGTCTCGTTGAGAGTGCGTCTGTCGGACAAAATCAGTATGCGATCGCGCGACGCCTATGCAGCGGCGTTGCTTGGATTTCGCGCGCGAAAAAAACAGTTATCCGAATCAGCCATCGCGTGGTTTTCCGCTGTGTCGTTTTTACCGCGACAACGGTAATTTCTTCTGGATTCGATTGCATCGGCACCGCACGCTCACGCCTGTATGCCCGGGCGCGCGGGTCGAATCCATTTGGCACGCTCTGTGCGAACTCGCTGCTGCAGCAGTTGCAAATGCAATCACCCCGATCGTTTGCACTTGAGGACCACGACGCTGGATCTGCTTACGACATTGACGGGATCGGACCGGAGCGCGAGCGCGCCACCGATCTGTTGCGCGCAGATCATCAGCGCATTCGCGAACTGGCCGACGAATACCGTCGAGCGATGCACGAGCAGTCGGACACGCGCCGCGGTATCGCCGAAGAGATCTGCATGCAGCTCGAATGGCACGCGGTGGTGGAAGAGGAGATTTTCTATCCCGCGGTTCTCCGGCAGAGCGAAGCGATGGTTAGCGAGTCGATCGAAGCGCACCGAAGTCTGGAGCGGGATATCGCGCAGCTCGAGCGGATGACTTTGGGCGACACGCGCTACGACTATATCGCGATGCGAATCATCGAGGCGGTATCGCACCACATCGACAAGGAAGAGCGAGCGTTGTTTCCGATTGTC
>JBBRGM010000519.1:0-3572 GCA_038240725.1 Burkholderiales bacterium
GTCGTCGCTGTTGCGACCATCGGTCGATCCGATGAACACGCCGACTTGAAACTCCAGCGTCTTGTCCAGAACTTCGCCATGCAATTGTGCGCCGATATCTCGATTCGGCAGCAGGTCATTCGATGGATATGCTCGCTCTACGAAGCGAGTGAACTGATCGGATTGCAACCGCTCCAGAGAAACCGGCGCTTTGAATTTACCTACGCGCAGTTTGGCGAACGGTTCGAAGCGCGCGTCGATGTATGCGTCCTGCACGATAGCCTTGCCGCCACCGAAGTCGGGCGTGAAGCGAAAATCGTAGAGCCCGAATAACGTGCCTTCGAAGATGGGTCGGACCCGGCGCAACAGGAAGGTGTCGACGCCCGGACTGGGCTGATCGCCGGTGAAGAAGCGGCCGTCCACTTGCAGCAGACCGCGTAGACGAAACTCGTTTTGGCCGTCGGCTGACTTCACCACTAAGCCGCCTTCGCCCGCGTCTATCTTCGGGCTATCTTTCTTGGCTGCTACGGTGTCTTCCTGCTGCAGCTCCTGTTTGCGTCCGAGCACTTTGACTTGTTGGTCGAGCTCTTCCACGCGCTGCTGCAGGCCTTGCTCTCGCTCGGATGGCGAAGCGGCCGGTGCCGCCTGTCGGGCTTGCTGGTCCTGCTGCTCCAGCCGTTTCTCCAGGCGTTCAAGCTGCTGTCGCATCTGCTGCACTTGGTTGCGCAGATCGTCTTGCGAATCCGGCGATGTCTGCGCCAGTACAACCTGGGTGGAAATCGACAAGCCTATTACCGCGGCGGCGGCTCCCCGCAAACGCAAAGACTGCATGGCAGAATTCCCTTCGAACGATGAAGAGAACGTCCGTCCGTACGGTCAGGTCGCTTCGGTTTATTTTCTTGATTGTCGCCTCCAGCGGCCTGGTCGGCGAATGGCGAGCGAGCGCGAGCTCGATCACCTGATTTTTTTGCGTACGACCTAGCGGGGAAAGCGCAGCTTCTCGCGGCGTTCAATCTGGGTGATGCGCCCTTCGTGCACGACGATTTCGATCGAGCCGAAGCGAATTTCCGCCACGAGACGTGCGAGCGTCTGCAATACCTCTTGCGGAACTGCTTCCGGAGAGTCTTCAAGAGAGGCGGCGGTTTTTACGGTGTACACAATGCGGTTCGGCAATGAGCGAGATCGCCACTGTAACGGCGCCAGTCAGGAAACGGAAAGAATGAAGGCTTATTTGGTTATACGCGCCGCTGCTAGTGGGCGACGCGATTAGAGCGCAGATCGACGATCGTCGGCTGCGTTTATCTGTTCGTCGGCGTCGAATGCGTGATGCTGCTGAACCGCTTCCCGGAGCACTTCGCCGAGAATAACCAGCGCGGGCCCAGCGCCGGTTTGCGCTGCGAGATCCGTCAGATCCGCCAGCGTGCCGTAGTGACGCCGCGAATTCGGCAGCGACGCGTTCTCGATGATCGCGGCGGGATGATTCGCGGACAGACCGGCAGCTTGCAGCGCATCTACTAATGCCGGCGCTTCGCCGCGGCTCATGTACAACACGGCAGTATCCGCGGCAGCGACGGCTTTCGCCCATGCGCTGATGCGATCCGCGCCATCGGCGTCGGCGCGCGTTCTCGGCGTCGCGAACACCACGCTGCGACTGACACCGCGCCGAGTAAGCGATACGCCGAGCTCAGCGCTCGCCGATAGCGCCGCTGTGACGCCGGGAACGATCTCATACTGGATACCGGCTTCGACGAGCGCATCGATCTCTTCCTGCGCGCGTCCGAAGATCATCGGGTCGCCGCCCTTGAGACGCACCACGACTTCGTGTCGCGATGCTGCCTCCACCAGATTGCGATTAATGAAGCGCTGATCGGTGGAGATGCGGCTGCAGCGTTTGCCGACCGGCACGATGCGCGCGCGCGACGCCAGCGAGAGCACTTCGGGATGCACCAGAGCATCATGGAAAACGATATCTGCTCGCTCGAGAATGCGCGCAGCACGCAGCGTCAGCAAATCGCGTGCGCCGGGACCGGCGCCAATCAGATAAACGGTGCCCATGTCAGTCGATCAATCCCGCAGCGACGGTCTGGTTGCTGACTTCGTCGATGAAGATGAATGCGCCGGTGATCCGATTGCTCGCATATGAATCGTACGCGATCGGCTGCTGCAGAGCGATCTCCACGTTGACGATGTCGTTCATCGCGAGCGGCGCAGAGAACGCATCGCGTTCCAGCGTGTGGATGTTGATGCGGGACGTCACCGTGCGGATTCTGGCCTTTACGGTGCGCGTGGTGTGGCGCAAGAGATAGCTGCGTTGCGGCTCGAACGGTTCCGCACTGAGCCAGCATAGACGCGCGCTAAGCGAGTTGGTCACGCTCGGCAACTCACCGAGACTCACCACCATATCTCCGCGCGAGACGTCAACATCGTCTTCCAGAACCAGCGTTACAGAATCCTCTGCGATGGCCTCGCGCGCCGAGCCTTCCAGCGAAATGATGTCCTTGATGCGCGTGTTCTGACGCGACGGCAGCACCATTACGGCCTGTCCGCGCGTCAGTGTGCCGGACTCGAGGCGTCCGAGGTAACCGCGTGCGCCCTGCAGGCCCGCGGTATCGGGACGGCTCACGAGCTGCACCGGAAAACGTGCAGGCAAATCCAATAGCGTACGGCTGGCCTCGACGGTTTCGAGCGCTTCGAGCAAGGTCGGGCCGGTCCACCAGTCCAGTGCATCGCCGCGATTTACCACCATGTCTCCGCGCAACGCCGAAATCGGCACGAAGCTCACGCGGCTGGCGTCGAGGCCTTGCGCAAAGTCGAGCACCTCGCGGCGTATCGAGCGGAACACTGTTTCGTCGAAGCCGACGAGATCCATCTTGTTGATAGCGACGATGATCTCGGATAAGCCGAGCAGCGCCGACAAATAGATGTGGCGACGCGACTGGGCGAGCAATCCCTTGCGCGCATCGATCAGCACGACAGCGGCATCGGCGGTGCTCGCGCCGGTGACCATGTTGCGCGTGTACTGCTCGTGCCCCGGCGTGTCGGCGATAATGAATTTGCGCCGTGGCGTGGCGAAGTAGCGGTACGCGACGTCGATGGTGATACCTTGCTCGCGTTCGGCTTCGAGCCCGTCGGTGACGAGCGAGAGATCGACGAACTCCTGCCCGCGGCGCTCCGACGCGCGCGCCACTGCCGCGTACTGATCCTCGAGGATCGCGCGGCTGTCGTGCAGCAAGCGACCGATCAGCGTGCTCTTGCCGTCATCGACGCTGCCGGCGGTGATCAAGCGCAGAACAGCGGTCTGCACTTGCGCCTCGTCCGGCATAATTTCGAGCAGGGCGGTGTCCATCAAAAGTATCCTTCTTTCTTGCGCCGTTCCATCGATACCTCGGAGGTCTGATCGTCCATGCGTGTCGCACCGCGCTCGGTAATGCGCGATTGCGCCGTCTCGGCGACGATGGCGGCGATAGTCGTCGCAGTCGATTCCACTGGGCACGTGCAGGTCATGTCACCGACAGTGCGGAAGCGCACCGTGGTCCGGACGACCGTCTCGTGGGGCAAGCGCTCGATGACCGGCGTCGCGGCATAGAGCATCC
>JBBRGM010000520.1:0-3568 GCA_038240725.1 Burkholderiales bacterium
CGCTCGACGACATCCGCCGTCCCAGCAGCGAGCTTGTTTGCGTTTGGGCTGACTCTCATGGTGGTGAGTTGTCCAACGGTCGACACGAACATTGCAGTGTACGCGAGCGATTCTGCGAGCGGGGCGTTTGCTCGACGATTGAGCATGATCTCGTTGCTTGCGCAATCGCTGTGCATGACGCAGCGGCGCTGCTTCAAATCTGTAGCCGCGCTTCCGTGTCGCTGAAAAAACTCACACAACGCCACAGGGTAAGGCATCCGATGGCGATGAACGCCGCGCGATAGCTCCCGCCTATAGCAACGATTCCCCAGAACAGGGAAGGCAAAACCACCACGCCGGAATAGGTCATCGCGAGGGATGCGCCGGTCGCGGCTGCGGCGCGTCCGGGTGGAGCGACATGCGCGACCTCCGCGAGATACACGCCGTTCCAGCCAACCGCGGTGGCGCCGTAAACCATGCTGATCAACATCACCGCGGCGATCGGCCATGCCGGGCTGATCATCGCGGTTGCGAAGGCGCCGGCCGACATGCCGGCGCCGAGGATTCCCAACGTGAAGCGCGGCCGCTGCCATCGGTCCGCTGCGATGCCCCAGAGCAAACGACCGGCAATCCCCGCGATCATCGCCGCAGACAATGCTGCGCCCGCCAACGATAAGTTGAAGCCGATGCGATCGTGCAGAAACACGACGAGAAACGACCCCAGACACATCTGCATGCCGGAATAGGTGAAGCTCGCCAGCGCCATCTCACGCAATCGCGCGTGCGACATAACCAGACGGAGCGGCTCGAGCAAATGCAGTCCGCCGTGCTGGTCGATGCGCGCGCCTTGATCGACCTGCGCGCGCCAAGGCTGCAACACCAGCGCAACCACCGCGCACATGGCAGCCGTAACGAGCGCAGCGGTCTGCCAGCCGAAGTTGAGAATTAGCGCCGGCAGCGCAGCGCCCGCCAACGCACCGCCCAGCGGAACGCCGGTCTGCTTTACCGAGAAAATGAACGCACGCAACTTCTGCGGAACGCGATCGGCCAATATCGCGGTGCTTGACGGCGTGACCTGTCCATAACCCAACCCGATTACCATCGCGCCGAGCGCGACCAGCGCGATATTCGCGCTCGCCATCAAGGCGATCCCACTCGCAGCAAGCACGAGACTCAATTGGCTCACACGCATCGGACCGTAACGCGCGATCGCCCGGCTCGAGATGAGCGCACCGAAGGTTGCGCTCAAATAGATCAGTGCCGTCGCAATACCGACGGCACTGGCAGATACACCGATTTCAGGTTGCGCGGCCGGCGCCAGAACCGGCGGCGTGAAGACGACGAGCGAGACGAGCGTCTGAATGATGAGTGTGATCCACACTGAGATCCAGACGTCTTTCATTTGACTTCAGGGACTCGGGGCTAGGGGCTGGGGACTAGGGAAAATCCGCGCGCGGCTGGGGGCTGGGAGGACTCGGGGACTGAGCAACGGGCTCAGGGTTTTCGGGTTCCCTAGACCCTAGCCCCCAGTCCCTAGCCCCTGCGCTCGGCAAAAGCAGCGCCCTCAGGCGCTGCTCTTGCCGAGCGCCTGATCCAGATCCCACAGAATATCGTCGATGTCTTCGATGCCGACCGACAACCGGATCATGTCGGGTGTAACGCCGGCTGTGAGCTGCTCTTCTTCCGATAGCTGGCGATGGGTCGTCGACGCCGGATGAATGACCAGGGTTTTAGCATCACCCACGTTGGCGAGATGACTCATAAACTCCGCGCCCTCGATGAACTTCACGCCGGCTTCGACCCCACCAAGAATGCCGAAGGTCATGATCGCGCCGGCGCCTTTCGGCATGTATTTTTTCGCCAATGCGTAGTAGGGGCTGGACGGCAGACTCGGATAGTTAACCCATGCGACGCGCGGATGCTCGAGCAAAAACGTCGCGACCCGTATGGCATTTTCAACATGCCGATCCATGCGCACGTGCAGCGTTTCCAAACCTTGCAGCAGCAGCCACGCGCTGAGCGGCGACAGCGTCGGACCCAACGTACGCATCGTTTCCATGCGCGCCTTCATGGTGTAGCCGAAATCGCCGAACGTTTCGTAGAAACGCACGCCGTGGTACCCCTTCGATGGATCGGTCATCGTCGGAAATTTCCCGTTGTCCCAAGGAAACTTGCCGGACTCGATCAGAACGCCGCCCATCGTCGTGCCGTGCCCGCCGATGTATTTGGTCGCCGAATGCAGCACGATATCGGCGCCGAATTCGAACGGCCGGCACAGGTACGGCGACGCGAATGTGCTGTCGATCACGAGCGGTATGCCGGCCTGCCTGGCTATTTTGGCGACGGCTTCGATGTCGAGGACGTTGATGCGCGGATTGCCCGCCGTCTCTGCGTACAACAGCTTGGTCTTCGGCGTGATCGCGCGAGCGAAATTCTCCGGCTCATCCGGATCGACGAACTTGGTATCGATGCCGAATTTGCGGAACGTGACGTCGAACTGCGAATAGGTGCCACCGTACAACGTGCTCGCCGAAACGATCTCGTCGCCCTGCTCCACCAGCGTCAGCAACGCGCACATCTGCGCCGCTTGTCCCGACGCTGTCGCCAGCGCAGCGCAACCGCCTTCCAGGGCCGCCATCCGCTCTTCGAACACCGCTACGGTCGGATTCGAAATGCGCGAGTAGACATTACCGAATGTCTGCAGATTGAACAGGCTGGCCGCGTGCTCGGCCGAGTCGAATACGAACGAAGTCGTCTGGTAGATTGGCACCGCGCGCGCACCGGTCGCCGCATCAGGGATTGCGCCGGCATGCAGCGCTAGCGTGCCGAAGCCGTACTTTCTATCGGGCATGGAAGTGCGCTACTCGTTAGTAAAAAAGCTGGCGTTAGTTAATAGGGCAGCGAAGTGGGACGCTTGGAGGAAATGACTTTGGTGTTGACGCCGCACCAGTTGAGGCCGCCGAACAAACGGCCGTGCTCGATCTTCATGCAGCGATCCATCACGACGTCCAGGCCGGCACGTTCGGCGGTCGCCGCGGCATCCCCATTCGTCACACCCAGCTGCATCCAGAGAACTTTCGCGCCGATGGCAATCGCTTCTTGCGCAAGCGCGGGAATCTCTTCCGCCTTGCGGAAGCAATCGACCACGTCGACCTTCATCGGCACATCGCGCAAGGTCGGATAGCACTTCTCGCCGAGCACCTCGTCGTATTGCGGATTGACCGGAATGACGCGATAGCCATGTTTCTGCAAATACTTCGCGGCGAAATAGCTGGGGCGCCACCAGTTCGCCGACAGACCCACCATCGCGATGATGTGCGTGTCCTTGAGGATGCGGCGCAATGTGTTGATGTCGGTATCCATCGTTCGATTCCCGATACGCTCAGCCGCGCTTGCTGCGGTTGAGCTCGAGCTTTTGTGCAGTTTAACTACGGTGCGCTACTTTTTAAGCAGCGGCTCGACGACTTCGGCGAGCTGTTCCGGCGTTACACGGCCGCGTTTGGTCCACGCGACTTTGCCGTTGCGATCGACGATGTACAACGTCGGCGTGCCGATCACATCGCCGAAATTGTCGTCGGTCTTGTCGTCG
>JBBRGM010000521.1:0-3554 GCA_038240725.1 Burkholderiales bacterium
CGTAGCCCTGCAGCAGCAGCGCGGTTCGCCGACGACCCGATCTTCGGTAGGCAGCGTCACCACGCTGTCCAACCTGATTCGGATGCTCTACTCGCGCGCTGGAACTTACCCGCGCAAGCAGCCGCATCTCGACGCCGAATCGTTTTCCCCCAATACACCTGCGGGCGCGTGCCCGCGATGTCACGGACTCGGCCGCACTTATGATGTGACAGAGCGCTCGATGGTGCCGGATGACACCCTGACCATTCGCGAGCGGGCCGTCGCCGCGTGGCCACCCGCATGGCATGGTACAAATCTGCGCGACATGCTCGTATCTCTCGGCTATGACATCGATCGCCCGTGGCGGGAGTTGCCGAAAAAAGACCGCGACTGGATTCTATTTACCGACGAGCAGCCGGTCGTGCCGGTGTACATCGGCTTCGATGCAAACGAGGTGCGACGTGCGATCAAGCGCAAGGAGGAGCCTAGTTATCAAGGTAACTTTTCCAGCGCAAGACGCTATGTCCTGAGCACATTCGCCAGCACGGAAAGCGCTTCGATTAAGAAGCGCGTTTCGCGCTATCTGCTGAATACCGAATGTCCGCTGTGCCGCGGAAAACGTCTGCGTCGCGAATCGCTGTCGGTTACTTTCGCGGGCTTCGATATCGCCGATCTTTCGCGATTGCCACTAAAGCGGCTATCCGGGATGCTGCAGCCTTATGCGGCTGGAACTGCCGAGGGATTAGCTGAGCTTTCAGTCGAGCATCCCGAGAAAGCCATCGTAATTCAGCGCATCGCAGCTGATCTACTGGAGCGAATCTCTGTCTTGCTCGACCTTGGCCTCGGCTATTTATCGCTCGACCGAAGCACACCCACGTTATCACCGGGTGAACTGCAGCGACTACGGCTGGCCACGCAAGTGCGATCCAACTTATTCGGCGTCGTATACGTGCTCGACGAACCATCCGCGGGACTCCATCCCGCCGACACCGAAGCACTACTGCGCGCGCTCGATCAGTTGAAGGCTTCCGGCAATTCTCTGTTCGTCGTCGAGCATGAGCTCGACGTCGTCCGACATGCCGATTGGATTGTCGACGTCGGACCCGCTGCGGGCGAACAAGGCGGATTCGTGCTCTACAGCGGTCCGCCGGAGGGCCTCAAACATGTAGAGGGATCTAAAACTCGAAGCTATCTTTTTGCCGCTGATCCCCGACCTGAGCGAATGCCGCGCGCACCGAAAGGCTGGCTTCGGCTGGCTGGCGTGACTCGCAACAACCTGCAGCAACTGGACGCCGCGTTCCCCTTGGGCGTGTTTACCGCCGTGACCGGTGTTTCGGGGTCTGGCAAGTCCAGCTTGGTGAGTCAGGTGCTGGTTGAACTGGTCGCGCAGCAACTTGGTCAGACGATCGTTGCCGATATCGATGAAGGTGAAGACCTCGAGAAAACGACGGTCATCACGCTGGGCGGCAAGATCGAGGTTGGAATGGAAAAGATCAAACGCCTGGTTCAAGTCGATCAAAAGCCGATCGGTCGCACACCGCGGTCGAATCTAGCGACCTACACCGGGCTGTTTGATCACGTCCGCAAGTTGTTCGCCGCGACCAAGGCTGCGCGTGCGCGTCATTACGACGCTGGACGCTTCTCGTTTAACGTGGCGAAAGGTCGATGCGAGACATGCGAAGGCGAGGGGTTCGTTTGCGTTGAATTGCTGTTCCTGCCAAGCGTGTACGCACCCTGCCCTACCTGTCACGGCACGCGCTATAACGCAAAGACGCTCGAGATTAGATACCGCGACAAGAACATCGCCGATGTGTTGGGCTTGACGGTCGAGACGGCTTGGACCTTTTTCGCCGACGAGCCGCACATACATCGCGCGTTGACCGTGCTGCGCGAAGTCGGGCTGGGTTACCTGCGGCTCGGACAGCCCGCGACGGAACTGTCAGGTGGCGAGGCACAGCGAATCAAATTGGCGACCGAGTTGCAACGCATTCAACGCGGCGAGACGCTCTATGTGCTGGACGAGCCGACAACCGGACTACATCCAGCGGATGTCGAAAAGCTCATGACGCAACTCGATGGGTTGGTCGAAGCAGGCAACACGGTCATCGTTATAGAGCACGACATGCGCGTGGTTGCCGGTAGCGACTGGGTAATCGATATTGGTCCCGGAGCGGGCGACGAAGGTGGGCGCGTGGTTGCAGCCGGGGTACCTTCGGAGGTGGCCAAATCCAGCGTAAGCCTGACTGCACGTTACTTGATGCAATTTCTGAAACTGAAACACGGCGATTCGGTAGTTCCGATCTCGTAACTACCGAATCGCATTGGTCTCATCTGACTCCAGCGCGCGGGGTTCACCAACCTGTGGAGCGCCCTGCCGCAGGGCTCGCCTGCGTCAATCTCAGTAGGCGGTCAGACGACGACGTGCAATTGAACCCATCAACACGAGACCAGCGGCCAATAAGCCGTAGGTCGACGGCTCCGGGACCGGCGCTGTGTTGAAAGCGAAGTTGACGACAACTTGCTGACCATCGGCATACGACAGACCGTTCCAGTCGATCCCGAGCACACCGTTGGTAAAGCTCACGCGTGAGCTATCGAAGCCTGCCAGCGTCGTCGCAGGATCGACAGTCGCAGTTGCGATATTGAGACTGCCGGGCGACTGTAGCGCGAACACAATGCCGTTGAACGACGTGGCGTTCCAAGTTGGATTCGTCAACGAGGTGTTCAGTGTGATCACGAGTTGCGCGTCGCTGAAGTCCGTTACGAGATTGGTTACGCCTTCTACGCTACCGACAGTTTCCACACTGGATCCGATTACGAACGATGGCGGGGTCCACGTCACTGAACCAGAAGCAGTAGAGACGTCAGGGTAGTAGTAAGTCGCATCCAGCGCTTTCCCGGTCAGACTGGCCTGTGCGCCGGTGCTCAGCAGCGCGCTGAGCACCACGCACGCTAACAGATTACGAATTACACGCATCAATGTACTCCGAGAAAACAGACGTTGTCGCTAACCGACAGGTGTCGCAGCTAGCGTCACGCAATTATTGCGTATGGCATTGTCGAGAAAAGCCAGGTGCGCGATCAAAGACCGGGTCACCTTCATCAGCGGCGAGTGAAGCGCTGTGATATTTGCAGCAGCGCATCGCAAATGAGCAGCGGACGGAGAGCAAGTCTCGTTCGCTTGCTCCCGTCTATCTTCAATTTGTCTGGGCGGGCGAGTTGCTACCGATCGTTCCTGGATTTCTCGACCTCGATAGTGACGGTAGCTTCATCCTCTCTGCCGCTTGGATCTACGGCGAAGTAGGTGAATCGATCCTCGCCATGGAAGTTGTTGTCCGGGCGATAGCAGAACGAGCCGCTCTTGGAGAGATCCAGGTGCCCCGACCGCGGACTTTTATGAAGCTTTGCATGCAACCGATCGCGATCGGCGTCATGATCATGTGCCAGCACGCCCTTCCCATCGATACACACGCGCTTGTTCTTGACGGTTTCGTAGTAATCATCGCGGGCGTGCGGACGGTCCGGGGAACTGCTTACCTTCACGGACACTTCGGCGCCTGCCTCGCCGCCCGACG
>JBBRGM010000522.1:0-3553 GCA_038240725.1 Burkholderiales bacterium
GGGCGAGCCAGGCATTCCGCGATCTTGCCAAGCATCAGAGCAGTCTCGAAAACGCGCAGCGCATCGCCCATCTCGGCAGCTGGGAATGGGACATGCAGCACGATGAATTCTACTGGTCGGCCGAGACCTATCGGATCCTGGGCATGCAGCCGGGCAACGCGCTGGTCGGCTTCGACACGTTTCTCGAACGCGTGCATACGGAGGACCGCCAGGGCGCGCAGGATTCGATTCGTAATCTGATCAAGACCGGCGCGTTCTCCGCTAGAGCCTTACGCATCGTCAGGCCCGATGCAACGATTCGCCACGTGCAACTGCAGGGCGTCGGCGATTACGACGCGAACGGCGTCATCGCGCACATCGGCGGCACGATTCAGGATGTCACCGAGCTCAAAGAGGCAGAGCAGCGCATCCGCTATCTGGCGTACTACGACGGCACGACCGGTCTGCCGAACCGCCAGTATTTCATCGAGCGTTTGCATCACGCTTTGATCCAGGCGCGACGGCACAGCCGGCAGCTCGGCGTGCTGGCGCTCGATCTCGACCAGTTCAAACGCATTAACGATACGCTCCGGCATAGCGCGGGCAACGAGCTGTTGATCGCTGTATCGCGGCGACTTTCCGAAGTCGTGCGCACCGACGATACGCTCGCTCGTCCGGATGACGATCAAGTCGATGCAGTTGCTCGCCTCGACGGCGATGAGTTCAGTCTTCTCATCACCGATCTGCAGCAATACCACGACGCCGCCCGCGTAGCGCGCCGATTGCTCGAAGAAATGCGCAAACCGTTTCACGCGGCGGGCCGTGAGATTTTCGTATCGGCCAGCATCGGGCTCGCGCTCTACCCGCTCGACGGCGAGGACTCCGACAGTCTGATCAAGAACGCCGTGGCCGCGATGCATTTCGCGAAAGATCAAGGCCGCGACAATTACCAGTTCTACAGCCGAGCGATGAATGCCACTGCGCTGGAAAAGCTTGCGATGGAATCGCAGCTGCGCCGCGCCCTGGACCGCGAGGAATTCTTGCTCTACTACCAGCCGATGATTCATGCCTCGACCGGTCAGATCGTCGGCCTGGAAGCGCTGATCCGATGGAAACACCCGGAGCTCGGTCTGGTGCCGCCGAACCAGTTCATCCCGCTCGCCGAAGAAACCGGGTTGATCATTCCGATGGGCGATTGGGTATTGCGTCAGGCGTCTCGGCAGAATCAAGCCTGGCAGCGCGAGTCGCTGCCGGCAGTGTACGTGTCGGTGAACATCGCCAGCTCGCATTTTCGCCAAGGCAGCCTGATGCAGTCGGTGGCATTCGCGTTGCAAGAGAGCGGACTCAGCCCCGAATATCTCGAGTTGGAAGTAACCGAGAGCATGCTGATGCAAAGTGTCGAGACGACGCTTAAAACACTGTTCCAACTAAAGGACATCGGCGCCCGGCTGGCCATCGATGACTTCGGCACTGGATATTCGTCGCTGTCGTATCTCAAGCGCTTTCCGCTCGATACGCTGAAGATCGACCGCTCATTCATCAAGGATTTGCCGGGCGATCAGGAGGACTCAGCGATTTCCAAAGCCATCATCGCGATGGCACATAGCCTCAAGCTCGCGGTGGTCGCCGAAGGCGTCGAAACAACCGAGCAGCTCGCTTTCCTGCAGCAGCACGGCTGCGACCTCGCACAGGGCTTTCTGTTCAGCCGGCCGGTGCCTGCAAGCGAAATCCCGGCACTGCTCAGCTGCGGCGGGTTGAAGGCCGTTTCGAACGCTTAATTGGGCTTAAACGGATGCTGCAAAAGCAAAGGGCCGTCTTATCGACGGCCCTTTGCTTTTGGTGGTACTGAAACTTGCTGCGGCGAATTCTGTTGGCGGTTAGTGCGACTACTTCGCTTCTTTTGCGGGCGGCGCTTCTTCAGCGTCGGGACGGTCCATCAACTCGACAAGCGCCATCGGTGCGTTGTCGCCATCTCTGAAACCGAATTTCAAGATGCGCAGATAGCCGCCGTTGCGATTGGCGTAGCGCGGGCCGAGCTCATCGAACAGCTTGGTTACCATGTCGCGATCGCGCAGGCGATTGAATGCGAGCCGGCGATTGGCCAGGCTCGGCTTTTTGCCCAGCGTAATCATCGGCTCGGCGACACGGCGCAGCTCCTTCGCCTTCGGCAGCGTGGTCTTGATGACTTCGTGCTTCAGCAGAGAATTGGTCATGTTCCGCAGCATCGCCAGACGGTGGCTGCTGGTGCGGTTGAGTTTTCTAAGTCCCAGGCGGTGACGCATGTGGCACCTCGGTTATTTATTCGAATCGCGACGTCGAGGCAATGACCTCAGACGCGCTCCTTCTCAAGTCCAGCGGGGGGCCAGTTTTCCAGCTTCATGCCCAGGGTCAGGCCACGTGAAGCCAGTACTTCCTTGATCTCGTTGAGCGACTTGCGGCCCAGATTCGGCGTCTTCAGCAACTCCGTTTCGGTGCGCTGGATCAGATCGCCGATGTAATAGATGTTTTCCGCCTTCAGGCAATTTGCCGAGCGCACCGTCAACTCTAAATCGTCGACCGGACGCAGCAGAATCGGATCCACTTGCGGCGTCTTCGGCTGCTCGATTTGCGCCGGCGTGCCCTTCAGATCGGCAAACGTCGAAAGCTGATCCATCAGCACGCGGGCCGCATAGCGAATCGCTTCTTCCGGCTCGATCACGCCGTTGGTTTCGACGTCCATGATCAGCTTGTCGAGATCGGTGCGCTGTTCGACGCGCGCAGATTCGACCGCGTAGCTCACCCGCTTCACGGGACTGAACGAGGCATCGAGCAGAACACTGCCGATGGCGCGCCCTTCCTTGGCGTCGGCGCGCGAGGTCGCCGGCACGTACCCACGACCCTGCTCGACCCGGATCTGCATGTCGAGCTTACCGCCGGGCGCCAGATGCGCAATGATGTGGCCCGGATTGACGATCTCGACGTCGTGCGTGGTTTCGATATCCCCGGCCGTGACCAGGCCTTCGCCTTGTTTGCGGAGATTCAGCAGCGCTTCCTCGCGGTTGTGCAGCTTGAGAACGATGCCTTTCAAATTGAGCAGCAGATCGACTACGTCTTCTTGCACGCCGTCGATCGTCGAGTATTCGTGCAGCACCCCGCTGATCTTGACTTCGGTGGGTGCGAACCCGGGCATCGACGACAACAGGATGCGGCGCAGTGCGTTGCCGAGCGTGTGCCCGTAGCCGCGCTCGAATGGCTCCATCGTCACTTTGGCGTGATACGGAGCGAGCGCCTGGACTTCGATAATGCGTGGTTTCAACAAGGAACTGCTTTGCATGAGGGTGTGCCCTTACAGGAACGAAACGTTCGCGGACTCGACGCTGAATCGAGCGCTCGGAGGTCTTCCATCAAACTGGAAGACCGCGCCATCCAGCGTTACTTCGAATACAACTCGACCACCAGCGATTCGTTGATCGTGGCCGGCAGGTCGGAGCGTTGGGGCGCTGCCTTGAAGGTCCCTTTCATACCCTTGGAATCGACTTCGAGCCATTCCGGAAAACCGCGTTGTTCAGCCGCCTCCAGCGCACCCTTGATGCGC
>JBBRGM010000523.1:0-3549 GCA_038240725.1 Burkholderiales bacterium
CGGATCGTCCATGCGCGTGGATCTGCTGCGCACGGTTATTTCGAATGCTACGAGTCGCTGGCCGAGCACACCTGCGCCTCGCTGTTTGCCGAAGCCGGCAAACGCACGCCGGTATTCGTTCGGTTTTCAACTGTCGTCGGCGAGCGCGGTTCGACCGACACTGCGCGCGATGTGCGTGGTTTCGCGGTGAAGTTCTATACCGACGAGGGCAACTGGGATCTAGTCGGCAACAACATTCCGGTTTTCTTCATACAAGATGCGATGAAGTTTCCGGATCTGATTCACGCTGCCAAACCGGAGCCCCACTTTGCGATGCCGCAGGCGGGTACCGCGCACGACACGTTCTGGGACTTCGTCTCGCTCATGCCGGAATCGACTCACATGCTGATGTGGGTCATGTCGGATCGCGCGCTCCCGCGCAGCTATCGCATGATGCAAGGGTTTGGCGTGCACACGTTCCGCTTCGTTGACGAGCAGGGCGAATCGCAGTTCGTCAAGTTCCACTGGCGGCCGCTCGCCGGCACGTACTCGCTGGACTGGGACGAAGCGGTCAAAATCTCGGGCGCCGATCCCGATTTCCATCGGCGCGATTTGTGGGAAGCGATCGAAGCGGGCGCCTTTCCGGAATGGGAGCTCGCAGTACAGTTGTTCAGTGAGCAGCAAGCTGAAGATTTCAGCTTTGACGTGCTCGACGCGACGAAGCTCGTACCGGAGGAGCTTGTGCCATTGATGCCAGTCGGGCGCATGGTCCTCAATCGCAATCCGGATAACTTTTTCGCAGAAACCGAGCAGGTCGCGTTTTGCACGGCGCATATCGTGCGAGGCCTGGACTTCAGCAACGATCCGCTGCTCGCCGGTCGCATCCATTCGTATGTGGACACGCAAATTTCGCGGCTCGGTGGTCCGAACTTCCATGAGATACCGATCAACGCGCCGATCGCGCAGGTCCACAACAACCAGCGCGACGGCATGCATCGCCAGTCGATTCCGCGCGGCCGCGTAAGCTACGAGCCGAATTCGCTCGGCGGCGGCTGTCCTTACCAGGCCGGCATGCAGGGGTTCAGGTCGTTTCCCGAACCGATCCAAGACGACAAGGTGCGCGGCAAACCCGAGCGCTTCGCCGATCACTACACGCAGGCCAAGCTGTTTTATGCAAGCCAGACGCCGGTGGAGCAAGCGCACATCCTGCGCGCGTTTCGTTTCGAGCTTACCCGCGTGCAGACGCCTGCGATACGCCAACGCGTCGTGGCCATGCTTGCCAACGTCGACGACGCGCTCGCGCAAGCGCTGGCAAAAGATCTCGGCATGGCGATGCCTGCACCGCTGCCGAAGGCGCTCGAGAATCCGCGCGAGCCGGAAGTCACGACCTCCGCCGCGTTATCGTTGTTTGCGCATCCAGGCGAACAAGGCATCCGCACTCGCCGGATAGCGATACTGGTTGCCGATGGTGTCGACAGCAACAGCACGAAGGGCGTTCATGCGGGCCTCGCGCAGGCAGGCGCGGTGCCACGTTACGTCGGCGTACGGCTTGGGCAAGTGCAATGCACCGATGGCGACGCGATAGAGATCGAAGTCAGCATGGAGGCGATGCCGTCGCAACTGTTCGACGCGATGGTATTGCCGGGCGGCCGGGCGGCAGCCGAGACACTCGGGAATGTCGGCCAGGCGCTCGAGTTCATCAAAGATCAATACCGGCACTGCAAGCCGATTTTGGCGCTGGGCACTGGCGCCGACTTGCTGGAGAATGCCGGCGTCCCCGGCAGACTGCTGAGCGGTGAGCCCGATCCCGGCTTGATCCTCTATCGGGAGTTGGAAGATGCTCCGAAGGCGTTCGGCGAGTTCGCCGAAGCGCTCGCGCAGCACCGCCACTTCGCACGCGAGATCGACCCGCCCGGAGTTTGATCGCGGCGAGACCGCTTACCAGCGCGTGTAGAAGCGGCCGTACGGACAGGTATCTGTTCGTACGGCCGCTCGTTCGTGGTGCGGACAAGTCGTCGCGTGTCGCACAACGGTCGCGCAAAGGCATAGGACCGGTTGCATCCGTGCTTGATCGCCGCGATGCGGGCGGGACAGAGTCTCTACAACTGTGTCCGCCCCGCATTTCTCGACTGCGGTGCGCCTCTCACAACCTACCGGACACTACATCCTTGGCAAATGACCAGCGGGAATAGGCATCGGCATGTTCAATTCCTCCGGCTAAACCCTCTACAGAAACCGCAAACCTGGTCGATTTTTATAGCTAGACCTGCCTTTGAACTGAAATAGGGAATTGCGATGTGGCAATCGCGTTGATGAGGCGATGAGAGCCGACTTTATTTCTCCCCTACTACCAATCATAAAGACATGAAAAACGATCCCAGGGCGAAATTGCCAATAGATACTGCGCCAGCTAAGGCGTTGACCAAAGTGCTGGGGCAGAGCGAGCACGTCAAGGACCTCGTGGCGGAATGCGCGGAGGAACTGTCCTCGGTCAACGTCCTTCTCAAGCAGGAGCTCGCGCATCGCGACCCAGTGCCCGGTGTGCAAAACGCCCTCCAAAAAAGCGACGCCGTCGAAGGCAAAGTGCTAGAAGCGTCTGACCAGTTGTCGGTCGTGAATCAGGCGTTAGAGGCCGAGGTCAGAGAACGACATGTGCTGGAACATCAATTGACGGCTGTCACAGAACAGGGCGACGCGGCTCGCCATGCTGCCATACATGATCCTTTGACTGGCATGCCGAACCGCGTGCTGTTCAAAGACCGGCTGGACCATGGATTGGCGCAGGCAAAACGGCATGGCAGGAATTTGGCGTTGATGTTCGTAGATCTGGATGATTTTAAAAACATCAACGACTCGTATGGACACGACGTAGGCGACAGTGTGTTGCAGACGATTGCGACGCGGCTCAAGGAAAATACACGCGGCGAAGATACTGTCAGCCGCCACGGCGGCGACGAGTTTTTATACCTCCTGATGGAGGTCTCAGACCAACAACAGATTTCGCTGATCGCAAAAAAAATCATCCAGGCCATTCAAGCGCCGTGCGATATCCACGTACGTGACCTCAACATCAGCCTCAGTATAAACGCGAGCATCGGAATTTCCATCTTCCCAAAAGACGGCACCACCGGGGAGACCTTGCTCGCAGTTGCGGATAAGGCGATGTACACGGCCAAACGGAACAAATCCGAGTATTCATTCGCACAGTAGGTACGTTGCGCCTGCAACGCACCTACTGTGTTTAGTGCTTCGGTCCGAGTAAAAGTCGAAGCATTCAGCCAGCGAAAGGCGATTACATACGCTCGCAGTCAGGGTTTCAGCACGACCTTGATGCAGCCGTCTTTTTTATCGCGGAAGGTTTTGTACGCCGCCGGCGCTTCGTCGAGACCCAGCCGATGAGTGATGATAAAAGACGGATCGATTTCGCCTGACTGGATTTTCTCCAGCAGCGGCGCGGTGTACCGTTGCACGTGAGTTTGTCCCGTTTTTATCGTGAGCCCTTTGTTCATCGCCGCGCCGAACGGAAACTTGTCGAGAAACCCGACGTAGACACCGGGAACCGAGAGCGTG
>JBBRGM010000524.1:0-3542 GCA_038240725.1 Burkholderiales bacterium
CGAGCGCGCCGTGCAGACCGGCGAGCAAAACACTCAGGCGCGGCCAGCGTGAATTTCGCACATGTCCGGCGGCATTAGTTCGGCGCGGCGGCAGGGGCCCAAACCGTACATTGGCTACATCGAAAACGCAGTACGGGAGCAGCAAATCATGTCCACCGCCGCCAAACTTCTGAACAGCCTTTTGATCGCAACCTTGCTGTGTGCAGCCTCCGCCCACGCCGCGGACGACAACATCCTGGTCGCAATGGAAGAAGGCAAGCCGGTTGCGCAGTTCAAAGTCGGCGATTCCCGCTGCGTGCTGAAAGACGACCAGATCCGCTGCACCCCGGTCGGCAAATAAGCCTTCAACACAGCGGCCCGCACATACCCAACGAGACCTGGACCCGATCGGACTCGGTATCCCCAAACAAAAAAAGGGCCGGCGATTTCGCCGGCCCTTTTTCATTCTGACTGCTGCGTCTCAGCGCGCGAACAGCTTCTGCAACTCGCCGTTCTGATACATCTCACGCATGATGTCCGAGCCGCCGACGAACTCGCCGTCCACGTACAGCTGCGGAATCGTCGGCCAGCTGGAAAACTCTTTGATGCCCTGACGGATATCGGCGTCGGCCAGCACATTTACCGTGGCCACTTCTTCGACACCGCAGGCATCCAGCATCTGCACTGCGGCCGCTGAGAAACCGCATTGCGGCGCTTCAGGCGTGCCCTTCATGTACAGCACTACGCGATTTTGCTTTACCTGCTGCTGAATTCGGTCTTTGACGTCTGTCGTATTGGTGTCCATAGCGCTCCGTCCAAATCGTAGAAAGTACCCGGCTGCTGGGCACTTATGTTGAGCTTCATGGTAGCCCTTTCAAGAGGTTGCTTCAAGCAGACGACCGGCGGCGATCCGGCGGATGCCCGCAAGGTCAGCCCGCGAGCTGATCTCGCGCAAGCCGGCAAGCCGCATCAGATGCACCACGGCGTCCGCCTGGTCGTAGCCGTGCTCCACGCACAGCCAACCATTCGGCAGCAGATAGCGAGGCGCATTGCCGATGATCTCGCGCAGCGCCTCGAGGCCGTCTTCTCCGGCAACCAACGCCAGGCTGGGTTCGAAACGCAAATCTCCCTTCTCAAGATGCGGATCGTGTTGCGCAACATACGGCGGATTCGACACGATCACGTTGAACCGCATCCCGGCGACCGGCGCGAACCAATTTCCCGCACGCAACTCGAGATTGAACACGGCGTGACGATCCGCATTGCGCGCTGCGACCGCCAGCGCTCCGCGTGAGACATCGATAGCGATGACGCGTATCTGCGGGCGCAACTTGGCGATCGTCACGGCTATGCAGCCGCTGCCGGTGCCGATATCGAGTACCCGCAGTTCGTCTTCACCGGCCAAGTGCTCGAGCGCGACATCCACGAGCAGCTCGGTTTCCGGTCTGGGAATCAATACCGACGCGTCCACTTCGAACGCCAGGCCGTAGAACTCGCGCTCGCGCAGGATGTAGGCGATCGGCTCGGCGGCAAGTCTGCGGCTGTACATGTCGCCGTAGGCCTGCGTGTGGTGCGCTTCGACGATGCGCTCGGGATGCGCGAGAAGATGCGCCGGGTCGACTTGCAGCGCGCGTGTGAGCAACAGTCGGATCTCGCGCCGGGCGTCGTCCAACGAGAGATCGAGGACGCTGGCAAGGCTTTCGCTATCCTCGCGCAGAATCTCGTCTGACGATTCGGCGTTCACGCCTCTTCGGCCAGCGACGCGAGCTGCTCGGTCTGATGCTCTGCGGTCAGCGCGTCGATCAAATCATCCAGCTCGCCGTCCATGATCTGATCCATTTTGTACAGGGTCAGATTGATGCGGTGATCGGTGATCCGGCCTTGCGGAAAGTTATACGTGCGAATGCGCTCGGAGCGGTCGCCACTGCCGATCAGCGATTTGCGCGTCGCGGCTTCTTTTGCCTGCCGTTCGCGCTGCTGTTTGTCTTTGATGCGCGCGCCGAGCACCGACAGCGCCTGCGCTTTGTTCTTGTGCTGCGAGCGATCGTCCTGGCATTCGACGACGATGCCGGTCGGCAGGTGCGTGATGCGCACTGCGGAATCGGTCTTGTTGATGTGCTGCCCGCCCGCACCCGAGGCGCGATAGGTGTCGATGCGAATCTCGGCCGGGTTGAGCACGACTTCGGCGATCTCATCGACCTCCGGCATCACCGCGACCGTGCACGCGCTGGTGTGAATACGGCCCTGCGTTTCGGTGGCGGGAACGCGCTGAACGCGATGGCCGCCCGACTCGAATTTCAGCCGCGAATAGGCGCCCTGGCCGATGATCTTGGCGATAATTTCCTTGTAGCCGCCCATTTCGCCGGCGCTTTGCGACACAACCTCGACGCGCCAGTGATTGCGCTCGGCGTAGCGTGAATACATGCGGATCAGAACGCCGGCAAATAGCGCCGATTCGTCGCCGCCGGTACCCGCGCGCACTTCCAGAAAGATGCTGCGCTCGTCGTTGGGATCGCTCGGCAGCAGGCGACGCTGCAATTCTTCTTCCAGCTCGGCCAGCTTCAGCTTGCCATCGCGGATCTCGGCTTCGGCGAGCTCTTTCATTTCCGGATCGGAGATCATCGACTGCGCGGACCGCACGTCGGCTTCGGCCTCGCGAAACGTGCTGTACAACTCGACCACCGGCGCGATCTCGGCGTGCTCGCGCGTGAGCTTGCGATAGTTGTCGAGATCGGCAGTCACCGTCTCGCTGGACAACAGTTGATTGAGCTCTTGCAGCCGGGTGGACAATTGCCCCAGCTTGGCCGCGATCGAAGGCTTCATTCGCGACCGCGGATGAGATAGACGCGTTCGAGCAGCTTGACCAGCTCGTCGCGGTCTTCGCCCTGAACATGATGCAGTGCTTGTGTCGGCGGATGCAGCAGTTTGTTAGTCAATGTCTGGCTCAACGTTTCTAAAACTTGTTCGGGCGATTCGCCGCGGCTCAACCGCCGTATTGCGCGTTCGACTTCGTGACGGCGCGTACGCTCGGCCTGATCGCGCAGCGCGCGGATGGTCGGCACCGCTTCGCGCACGCCCAGCCACCGCATGAAATCGGTCACCCCCGCGTCGATGATCGCCTCGGCTTTGCCGACCGCACCTTGACGCAATTCCTGACCTTCCTGCACGATTTTGCCCAGATCGTCGATGCTGTAGAGAAACACGTCGTCGAGCTGCGCGACCTCGGGCTCGACGTCGCGCGGAACGGCAAGGTCGATCATCAGCATCGGCCGGTGGCGGCGTGCCTTGAGCGCGCGTTCGACCAGCCCTTTGCCGATGATCGGCAACTGACTTGCCGTACAGGCCACCACGATGTCATGGCCGGGTATGTAATCGGCGAGGTCGTGCAGCGATTGCGTGGATCCGTGAAAACGTTGCGCGAGCACTTGCGCGCGCTCCAAAGTGCGATTGGCGAACGTCATCGCGCGCGGACGCTGCGCAGCGAAATGCGCGGCGCACATCTCGATCATTTCGCCGGCGCCGATGAACTAAATTTTCTGCTCGGCGATGCTCGGGTAAATTCG
>JBBRGM010000525.1:0-3521 GCA_038240725.1 Burkholderiales bacterium
GTTCGATACGCTGGTCGCAATCGGTTTCAAGGAAATCGAAGTCGCCTTCCCGTCGGCATCGCAAACCGATTTCGATTTCGTGCGCAGCCTGATCGAGGGCGACGCGATTCCCGACGACGTGACGATTCAAGTGCTCACGCCGGCGCGCGACGAATTGATCCGGCGCACGATGGAAAGCGTGCGCGGCGCGAAACGCGCGATCGTTCACGTATACAACGCGACCTCACCGGCATTCCGGCGTGTCGTGTTCGGGCTCGACCGCAAAGGCGTGATCGACATCGCCGTGCGTGCCGCTTCTTTGATCCGCGAATTGTCCGAGGCGCAGCCGAAGACGCATTGGCGTTTCGAATACAGCCCGGAAACATTCACGGCGACCGAGCTCGATTTCTCCCTGGAAATCTGCGATGCCGTGCTCGACGTGTGGCGGCCGACGCCGGATCGCAAAACGGTGATCAATCTGCCGGCGACGGTGGAAGTTGCGATGCCCAATCTGTATGCCGATCAGATCGAATGGATGCACCGCAATCTGAGCTACCGCGACGCCGTCGCGCTCTCGCTGCATCCGCATAACGATCGCGGCACCGGCGTGGCCGCCGCGGAGCTCGGGTTGATGGCGGGTGCCGATCGTGTCGAAGGCTGTCTATTCGGCAACGGCGAGCGCACCGGTAACGTCGATATCGTCACGCTCGCGCTGAATCTTTATACGCAGGGCGTGCATCCCGGCTTGGATTTCTCGAACATCAACGATGTCGCGCGCACCGTCGAATACTGCAATCAATTGCCGATCCATCCACGGCATCCCTACGTCGGCGACTTGGTGTTCACCGCATTCTCGGGCTCGCATCAGGACGCGATCAAGAAAGGCTTCGCGGTGCAGGACGCGCAAGGCTTGTGGGAAGTACCGTATCTTCCGATCGATCCGGCAGACGTCGGGCGCACGTACGAATCGGTGATCCGCGTGAACAGCCAGTCCGGCAAGGGCGGCATTGCCTATTTGCTCGAACGCGATTTCGGCATCGTGCTCCCGCGCCGTCTGCAAATCGAGTTCAGCCAGGCGGTGCAGAAAGTGACCGACACCACCGGCAAGGAAATGACGTCGAGCGAAATCTGGGAGGTGTTCCAGCGCGAATACTTGCAGATCGACAAGCCGTTCCACTACCTTTCGTACCATCTGTCGGAAGATCCGGCGAAGCCGAACGTGCAGAACATCAGTGTGCGGCTGCGCACGAATGGCGCCGACCGCGAAGTCACCGGCAGCGGCAACGGTCCCCTGGACGCCTTCCTGCGTGCGCTCGACGTGGAATTCAACATTCAAGGCTATGAAGAGCGTGCGATGGGCACGGGCAGCGATGCGCAAGCGGTCGCGTTCGTCGAGGTCGGCGGCGGCGGACTGACGGGATCGTGCTTCGGCGTCGGCATGCATGCCAACATCGTGACGGCGTCGCTGCTAGCCGTGCTGTCGGCGGTCAATCGCGCGGTGGCACGCACTGCATCCGGCGGCGATCAAGCGCAGGACCGCGTGCGCCGCGTCGCCTGATGGTCGGCTTAGCCTTTCGGTGTTAAGCGTAGGCGCGGATCGATCGCGCCTACGCCTTTTTCTCGCTACTCGGTGTATTGCGCGTCAAACAACGCCGACGCCGTTCATCGACCCGGTCCGCGAACCATTCCGTCGTTAAGTTGCGTGTGATCTTCGGGCTCTGCAGCCGGATGTGCGGCATCATCACGCGCGGCACCGCTTTCGCGTTCAACTTATCTGCCAACGCAAACACGCGCTGATAGGTTTGCGTACGCTCGAACGCCGGGGTTTCGCCCCGCTCGAGATCGCGGTGGATGTCGGCAGCGCTCAAGTTCAGACGTTTCGCAAGAACGCGCGATGCCAATTCGGTAGTCCCTGGCTTCGTCTCGCCATCATTCCCGTAGCGCACGAGATCGCCATCGAGGTCCAGCGGGATGCCCGATGCGAGACTGACGGCACTCTGGAACGCCGCATTGCGGCTCGCGTAGTGACCGGCGTTGTAATCGGCGAATCGGTAGAGCGGTTTGTCGTAGGACACCGGATAGTCGAGCAGATGCGCGATACCGAAGTACATGCCGCCGCGGCGGGTGAACACTTCGTGACGAATCGTGCCGGCGATCGGATACGGATAGGTTTTCCCGGCAGCGTGCGCTTCCGCAAACGCGACGCTGACCTGCATCGGCCCGCCGGTGCGCACCGGGTTGCGATCGGCGAAGAATTTTTTGCCCATCGGCACCATGCCGATGAAGTCGTCGAAGATATCGCTTAGTTGTTTTTCGGTTTTGGCAGCGTCGATTCGTTCGCTATAGGTCTTGCCATTCGGCGATGAAATGCGCAGCGCGGTGTGCACGACCAGCTGCGGGACACCGACCTGTTCTGCCTGCTTGTCGATCTCCCGCCAGGCGATCGTGCCCAATCCTGGAACTGCGGGATCGGCGCGAAAGCTCGATTCCTGTTCGGTGACCGCAACCACAGCGCAGATGTTTTCCGGCGACGGCGCGATCTGCAGCGCCGCAAACGCCGCGTAAATATCGATAGACCAGCCGCTGCGATCGGACGTATTCGGCGGGAGCAACTTGTTGATCAACGCGCGCGCTTCCGCGGGGGTGAGCGGAACCGGCTGCGTCTCACGCTGATTGCTCGTACATGCCGCCAGCGCCGCGACGCAGAGAGTCGTCAGCCAGATCGCCGCGCGACGCGTGCAACCAGCGCGCAACGCAAGGCGTCGGCCGTTAAGTTCTATCGTGATCAGAATCGCTGCTCGCTGAACGAATGCGCTTCGAGGTCGGTCAATCGCGCGCCCTGAACGAGCGCGGTTGCGTCAGCGATTCGGGCCGCATGATGTCGTCCAGTTGCGCTTGTGTGAGCAGACCTTTCGCGAGCACGAGCTGATAGACGCTGGCTCCGGTAGCCTGCGCCTCGCGAGCGATCATCGATGCGTTCTCGTATCCGATGTATGGATTGAGCGCCGTCACCAATCCGATGGAGTTTTCCACCATCTGGCGCAGATGATCGCGGTTAGCCGTGATGCCACGTACGCAGCGCTCGCCGAGCGTCTCGCAAGCGTGGCGCAGATGCTTGAGACTTTTAAACAGGCTGTGCGCGATGATCGGCTCGAACGCGTTGAGCTGGAGTTGCCCGGCCTCGGCCGCGAACGATACGGTCACGTCGTTGCCGATCACTTCGAACGCGACTTGGTTGACGACTTCCGGGATCACCGGATTTACCTTGCCCGGCATGATGCTCGACCCAGCCTGCACCGGCGGCAGGTTTATCTCACCGAAGCCGGCGCGCGGACCGCTCGACAGCAGCCGCAGGTCGTTGCAAATTTTCGAGAGCTTCACCGCGATACGCTTGAGTATGCCGGAGAGCTGCACGAACGCGCCGACGTCCTGCGTCGCTTCCACGAGATTGTGCGCAGTGGTCAGGGTGATGCCGGAGATGTCGGTGAGGTAACCCGCAACCCGCGCCGCATACTCCGGCTCGGCGTTGATGCCGGTGCCGA